>NZ_JBYQFR010000022.1:0-43448 GCF_058266945.1 Arthrobacter sp. E70
TTTCCTGGAAGAGCGCCTCGAGGTTCACCACGCAGCCATTGCCGATGATGGGGACTGCGTTGGGGCTGAGAATGCCTGCGGGCAGCAGTTTGAGTTCGTACTTTTCACCGCCTACGACGACGGTGTGCCCGGCGTTGTTGCCGCCGTTGGGCTTGACGACGTAGTCAACACGGCCGCCCAGCAGGTCGGTGGCCTTGCCTTTACCTTCGTCGCCCCACTGGGCTCCTACGATCACAATTGCTGGCATGGGATCCTCCCCCATTCGTTCGGGCTGCCCGGGACCAGCCACGGAAGTGGCGGACCTGACGCAGCACCGTTCATGAGAATGCCCCGAGTGGACCGGCTTCCGCTGCTCCGTGAACGGACCGGCGGACGCAATGGCCCCGGGGCTCTTACCACCCAAGTTTAGCCGATGGCGCACTTTGTCCACTTGTTAGGCCGCCGCGGTTCTTGACGCAGGGTAAAGGGCCGCGGCGGCCGTAAAGGTGCGCTACTCGTCGTCGGCTTCCCCGACTGGCCGGGACGTCTGTTCGGCAAGCGTGTCCCAGAAGGAGGTGTCGGCGTCGGTAATGGAACCGTCCGCGATGGCGGCCGCAGTGGACGTCAGGGTGGTGACCGTCTGCTGGATCAGGTAGCCGTTGCTGCGCTGCCCCAGGGCGTAGCCGTCAAGGTAGTGGTCAGACATGCCGCGCATCTCGAACAGGAGGGTGGCGATCCCGTACTCCACGGAAATGCCGTTGCGGCTGATGGTCTCGGCGCTGCCGCCCTGGTACTTGCCCAGGTGGCCCCAGCCTGTCGAGTCGACGTTGTTGAAGACCACGGCGCCGAGCTGCTTGGACTTTTCGACGACGGCGGGGTCGGCGTTCGGCGTGGTGGGGTAGAGGATGGAACCGGACACCAGCTTGCCGTCGCGCTCGGCGCGGCTGCCCTGGTGGTGCAGGTCGATCATGTAGTCGATCCGGTACTTGCGCATCACATTGTTGTGCAGCGCCTGGGTCTCGGGCTGGATCTTGGCCACGTGGTCGCGGTTCAGGTCCACGCCCTCGGCGTTGTAGCGGGTGAGGTAGCGGTCCCCCTTGGCCAGGTAGTCATCCAGGGAGAAGTTCACGTCCCCCATGGCGCCGTCCGCGTTCAGCATCGGAAGGATGAGGATGTTCACGCCCTCCAGGATGTCCGCCGATTTGCCGGTTCCCAGGTGCTTGACGAACTCCAGCGCGCCCTCCGTGGTGAGCTGCTCGTTGCCGTGCTGCTGCGTCAGGTACAGGATGGTGGGCTTGGCCGGGTCCGAGATGTACTTGACCAGGTGGATATCCCGGCCTTTCACGGTCTGGCCGATCACTTCCAGCTCCATCGCCGGCTGCTTGGCGTCCTGGTCCTTCAGGAACGAGACCATCTGGTCATAGGTTGCGAGTTTTGTGGTGGTGATCTGGCCGTTGCCGTCGTAGGTGGGCCCCTCGCCCACGGCGTGCGCCAAGGGGGCTGGGCCGGCCACCACGGCGAGCGCCAAGGCTCCGGTAAGGGCCAGGTTCCTGAAGGTTGCCAGGGATTTCTTCACAGTGCGGTTTCCTCTTCTTCGAGTGCGGTGATGCAGGCAGCCACCATGTCCCTCATTCGGCTGTGACTCGAGCCAACCAAGCTGGACGGACTCTGTCAATCGAATAGACAAATCCTGTAAGTCATTTACGGGCGCGGGCACCGGCGCGTCGCTTCCCGGGGGCTTGGTAAAGTGGACGAGGCCGACCAGGAGTTGGTCCACCCCCATTAACCGCCGCTGATCGGTCGCGCCCCCGCGTGCCGTTCCGGTGGCGGCAGCAACGCCAATCCCCGCAGGAGAACCAGCACTTCATGACCGCCCTGGCCCCCGAAACATTCCACGAACAGCTCCTGAGCCGCCGCTATGAACCCAACGTCGCAGCAGTCAACGAACTGTGCGATTCCCTGCAGGACACCAGGCCCGGAATGGTAGTGCCCTACGTGGACCCCATGCACGACGTGGAGGAATGCCGCATCATCAGCCTGTTCTCCAATATCGGTACGGCTGACCCCTCAGGCTTCATCACTGCCGGCGACCAGGACGCCGCCACGCGCCTGCTCGGTATCCAGTGGAAGCTGGGCTTGCGCCCCGAGTTCGTGATGCCGTGGAACGTCCACCCCTGGCACGTCCCCGGCGAACCCAACGGCAAGTTCGCCCCGGACCAGGTGCAGGCCGGCCTGAAGCCCCTGCTGAAGTTCCTGGCCCTGGTGCCCCGCGCATCGGTGATCGTGGCGCACGGCACCGAAGCCAACCGCCTGGCCAACCTGCTGCTCAAGACCGAAGTTCCCCTGCTGTGGCGCCGGGGCCTGAAGACCTACAAGGTCCGGTCCCTCAGCGGCCGCGCCTTCGCCGGCTCTCCGGCGCGCCAGGAAGAGTACCTGGAGGACATGCGTGCGGCCTACGCCGACGCGATGGCCCGTACGGGCATCGCCCGCAAGGCCTGACCCCGGAGCAGAACGACGGCGGGTGGCCACCTTTCAATGGAAAGGTGACCACCCGCCGTCGTCCGTTTAAGCGCGTTCCGCTTAGGAGCCTTCGATGGCCGCCTTGGCAGAAGGATCGGAGTCGTTGAGGAACTTCTCGATCCGCTCCGGCTCCTCCGCTTCCCCGATGGCCGATGAAGCCCGGCCGAGGGAGTACAGCGCACGCAGGAATCCGCGGTTGGGCTCGTGCTGCCACGGAATGGGGCCAACACCGCGCCAGCCGTTGCGGCGCAGCGAGTCCAGGCCGCGGTGGTAGCCCACCCGGGCGTAGGCGTAGGAATCGATGGTGCGGCCCTCCGCCCACGCCTCCTCGGCCAGGATGGCCCAGAGCAGCGAGGAGGTGGGGTGCTGTGCCACCAGGTCCAGGGCCTCGTGCCCGGCGTCCAGCTGGCCGTAGACCTCGGTTTCCGCAGGCAGGAGCGTGGGCTCGGGGCCCATCAGGTTCCTGCGGAATTCGTCCGACACTTAGAAGGTCTTTCCGGCCGAGCCGAGCTGCTTGGTGGCTTCCACCACGCGGGCCGCCAGGCCGGCTTCGGCGGAGGCGCCCCAGACGCGGGGGTCGTAGGTCTTCTTGTTGCCCACTTCGCCGTCAACCTTGAGCACGCCGTCGTAGTTCTTGAACATGTGGTCAGCCACCGGACGCGTGTAGGCGTACTGGGTGTCGGTGTCGATGTTCATCTTGATCACGCCGTAGGAGACGGCGTCCGCGATCTCCTGGTCCGAGGAGCCGGAGCCGCCGTGGAAGACGAGGTCGAACGGGTTGTCCTTGCCGATCTTCGCGCCGACCTGGGCCTGGATGTCCTTGAGGATTTCCGGGCGCAGTTTGACGCCGCCGGGCTTGTAGACGCCGTGCACGTTGCCGAACGTCAGGGCGGTGATGTAGCGGCCGTTCTCGCCGGAGCCCAGTGCCTCAACGGTAGCCAGGGCGTCCTCAACGGTGGTGTAGAGCTTTTCATTGATCTCGTTCTCCACGCCGTCCTCTTCACCGCCGACGGTGCCGATTTCAACCTCGAGGATCATCTTCGCGGCGGCGGTGCGCTGCAGCAGCTCGCGGGCGATGCGGAGGTTGTCCTGCAGCGTCTCGGCGGAGCCGTCCCACATGTGGGAGTTGAACAGCGGGTTGCGGCCGGCCTTGACTTCGGCTTCGGAGGCTGCGAGCAGCGGCAGGACGAAGCCGTCCAGCTTGTCCTTGGGGCAGTGGTCGGTGTGCAGCGCGATGTTCACGCCGTAGTTCTTGGCCACTTCGCGGGCGAAGGCTGCGAAGCCCAGGGAACCGGCAACCATGTCCTTGGTGGAGGCACCGGACCAGTAGGCTGCACCGCCGGTGGAGACCTGCACGATGCCGTCGGACTCGGCCTCGGCGAAACCGCGCAGCGCGGCGTTCAGCGTCTGCGAGGACGTGACGTTAACGGCCGGGAACGCGAAGCCGCCCGCCTTCGCACGGTCGATCATCTCGGAGTAGATCTCTGGGGTTGCAATGGGCATGCTGGCTCCTCTGCTGAGTTTCGTCTGTGGGTGGATGACCCTCAAGTAGACCGCTTACGGCTTGGCACCATCCTAGCCATTTCCGCGCCGGGAGAGTGCTTCGGGTCACCGCTCAGTAACACTCAGACGTGCTGGTTGAAGACGTGCCGGCGGATCCACGCGTGCATGGCAATCGCGGCCGCGGAGGCGGCATTGATGGAGCGGGTGGAGCCGAACTGTTCGATGGACAAGGTGGCGACGGCGGCCTGGTGGACTTCCTGCGTCAGGCCCGGGCCTTCCTGCCCGAAGACCAGCACGCAGTCCCGGGGCAGGTCGTAGGTCTCCAGCGGCACCGAGTCCGGGAAGATGTCGACCCCGATGATCGCCAGCCCCTCCCCCTGCGCCCACCGGACGAAGTCCTCAACCGTGGGGTGGTGGCGGACGTGCTGGTAGCGGTCGGTGACCATGGCGCCGCGCCGGTTCCACCGCCGTCGGCCGATGATGTGCACTTCCTTGGCAAGGAAGGCGTTGGCGGTGCGCACCACGGTGCCGATATTCAGGTCGTGCTGCCAGTTCTCGATAGCCACGTGGAAGTTGTGCCGGCGCGAGTCCAGCTCCGCCACGATTGCCTCGTGCTTCCAGTAGCGGTACTTGTCCAGGACGTTCCGACGGTCGCCGTCCGCGAGGAGGTCGGGGTCCCAGTGGTCACCTTCGGGCAGTTCCCCTTCCCAGGGCCCGACGCCGACCTCCGCCTTTTCCGGCGCACCCTCCCCGGGTGCGTGGTCGGGTTCGTCTGTCATGGCGGGCGTCTGGTTCACCCCTCAACACTAGACTGGACCTTTGGGGCTTTCAGCACAGGCGCATTCATCAGGTGGAGGACAGGCATGGCAGAAGCAGACCAGGTGGCAGGCAACCCGGCGGTGTACCGCAGCGGCCAGGAAATCGAGTGCTGGCTGACGGACATGGACGGCGTGCTGGTCCATGAGAACCAGCCGATTCCGGGTGCGGCGGAACTGATCCAGCGCTGGGTGGATACCTCCAAGCGGTTCCTGGTGCTGACCAACAACTCCATCTTCACCCCGCGTGACCTCGCTGCCCGCCTGCGCGCTTCGGGCCTGGAGATCCCGGAGGAGAACATCTGGACCTCCGCCCTGGCCACGGCCCAGTTCCTGAAGGACCAGGTGTCCGCCGGGGGTTCGGAATCGGGCAACCGCGCGTACACCATCGGCGAGGCAGGGCTGACGACGGCGCTGCATGAGGCCGGCTTCATCCTCACCGACCAGAACCCCGACTTCGTGGTGCTCGGCGAGACCAGGACGTACTCCTTCGAAGCGATCACCACCGCCATCCGCCTGATCCTGGCCGGCGCCCGCTTCATCGCCACCAACCCGGACGCCACGGGTCCCTCCAAGGACGGGCCCATGCCCGCCACCGGCGCCATCGCCGCGCTGATCAGCAAGGCCACGGGCCGTGAACCGTACATTGTGGGCAAGCCGAACCCCATGATGTTCCGCAGCGCGATGAACCAGATCGACGCCCACTCCGAGACCACCGCCATGATCGGTGACCGGATGGACACCGACATCATCGCCGGCATGGAGGCGGGGCTGCACACGGTCCTGGTCCTGAGCGGCATCACCCACAAGGACGACATTGCGGCCTACCCGTTCCGGCCCAACCAGGTCCTGAACTCGGTGGCGGACCTGAAGAACCAGATCTAGAAGATACTCACCCGTGAACCGCCCCGGGGCAGCGGCACGAACTCGTCCAGCAGGTCCGTCAGGAGCGGCCGGTAGACCTGGGGGTTCCAGCCCGGGCTGGCGTGTGCCGGGGCGGCACCGGTGGTCTGCAGGTTGCTGGAGACCATGTTGTCCTTGAACACCACCGCCCAGGTTTCCACCGCGGTTTCGTAGGCAACGGTCTGGTCCTTCGGATTGCCCAGGTAGGCCATTTTGGCCTTCCCGAGCTTGCCGGCGAACTGGTTTCCGTCGAAGTGGTAGATGTACGCGGACTCGGTCTGGACCAGCACGCTGGACGGGGCGATCGGGGACAACTGCTCGAGGGTCTGGTCCAGGATCTGCCGCCAGCTCCGTTCGTCCTTGTGGATGATCCGCTCCCCCAGCTCGTACCCGCCGCGCAGGGTCGAGGGGAAGCGGAAGCCGCGCTCGTAGAGGAACACGACGCCGTCGAACCAGCTCTGGTCCAGCACGTCGTGCGCGCTGTAGGGGCTGGAGTCCAGGAGGATGAACTGCACCTCCACGCCGTGGGCCGCCAGGAGGCGGGCAGCAACCTGGGTCGCCAGCATCCCGCCGAAGCTGTGTCCGTAAAAGAAGAGCTTGCTGATCTTCTCGGCGGAGATGTAGTCCACGATGGCGTTGACCACCTCGTTGATGTTCAGGCCCAGATTGGAATAGCCGACGGCGGCGAGCCGGGCGCGCTTGTTGAGCGCGCCGCGGAGCGTGTTGAGGATCCACTGCGCTTCTTCCCAGCTGGTCTTGTACCCCGGGAACAGGAACCAGCTGGCGTCCGGGTAGTAGGCATCGGCGAAATCGTCGGCAACCTGGAGAATCCGGGTGCTGCGCCGCTGGGACTGGACTTCGCGGGTGAGCAGCATGTCTGCGGCAAGCAGGGAGGCTGCCCCCGCGCCGCCGAGGAAGGAACGGCGCGAGAAGCGCTTGAGGGCAGCCGACTCCGCCAGCAGCCGGGCTTGGGGGGTCCCGCGCCGGTCCTGCGGATTCACTTCTCCCTCAAACGGCACACCACTACCGTAGGCACACCGGAAGATACCGCCGCAAGGAGCGGGACGTAACCTTTCGGCGACGCCGGGTCAGCTGGCGGCCTGGCCCTCCGCGGCCGGGTAAGGCGCTTGGGGGGCCTGCCGGCGGCGGAGGATTTCGAGGCCGATGTCGTTGTAGCGGCCCAGCAGGTCCGCGCCGTCGGGCGCCTCCGGGCTGTCCAGCAGCGCAAAGAGGAAATCGCTGGACTGGAGCAGTTCCTCGTCCGTATAGTCGGCCAGCGGGCGGCCGTACAGCTCCTCGATCCACATCACGGGGAGTTGGGGGAATTCCCCTGCGAACTCGCCGCCGGGGAACAGCTCCCTGACGTCGTCATCCACCAGGAGCGGCTGGCGGCTGGACGGGTCCTGCGCGCCCCGGTCATGTCCGGAGGGCGCGAGCTGAAGGCCGACCCCGGCGGAGGTAATACCCGGCAAAGAGTTCGCGGCAATGGCGTTCAGGTCTGCCCGCAACCCGGCCAGGGCGGAGGATTCGACGAGCGCAGCCTGGGAAAGGTCAACGCAGATACGGCAGCGGATGCCCATCCTCCGGACCCGGCGGATGATGTGGACCAGTTCGGCACGGGAATCGTTGTGAAGGGTCCCCCGGACTTCAATCCGGACGATGTCAGCTGGGACATCAAGGTTAACGAGTGCGTCTAGCGCATGGTCCATAGGTACTCCAAAAGAGGTCTATGGCCGACGGCTCAACCTCGGCAAGCGTAACCCGCGGGCAGGCACCACACAAGCCGCCCCTCAGGCGGCGCCGCCTGGCCGCGCCTTGGTAGGTTCCTGGTAGTGCGTCCGGGCGCCGGCGCCGCCCACGGAATCCACCAGCGACTTGGCGATGTCCCGCAGCTTGGTGTTGCTGTTGCTGGACGCCTCGGTGAGGATTTCGACCGCGGCGTCCTGGCTGCAGCGGTTTTGCGCCATGACGATGCCGATGGCGATGTCGATGATGGTCCGCGACTCGAGGGTGGCACGAAGGTTGGCGGCACTGTCGGCATGCAGCGAGAACCGGACGGCCAGACGCAATGCTTCAGAAATTTCCCGGGTGAAGTCCCGCGCCCTGGCGGCGGCGGATCCGTCGAACTTGTGTGGGGCGTCGGAGTACAGGTTCAGGGCGGCCTTGGCCTCGCCCTGCAGGTTGAACGGCAGGGAAAAAACCGAACGGAGCCCGTGCGAGGCAACCGCGGCAGCATAGTCCGGTCCCCACCGGTCCTCCTGGAACAGGTCCGGAACGTAGACTTCGCGCCCTTCCTCCGCCGCGGTGAGGCACGGACCCTGCGACAGGGAGTACTGGATCTCGTCCACCTCACGGGCCGAAGGGCTGCTCCACCCGATGGTGGCTGCCTTGCGGTCACGGAGCAACGTGATGCCGCACAGGGCATCGTCGCCTTCGCCCGCCATCTGGTGCGCGGAGAAGCGCGCCAACTGGTTGAGGAACTCCTCGAAATCGGCGCTTTCCAGGATAAGGTTCTGGACCTGGTCGGTAGGGCTCAGGGCCCGGCTGGGGGGGAGCATGCTGCGGGTCTCCAAGGTACTAAAGGGTTACAGCCCATGATAAGACACCCCAGGTACCGGTCCAAGGGCCGGCACCTGGGGCTGACGTCAGTGTGTGCAGGCTAAACGAGTCCCAGTTCGTCCTTGCCGAAGGCGTACAGGTAGGGAACGCCGGTTTCGGCTTCGATCTTTTCCTTGGCCCCGGTATCGCGGTCCACAATCACTGCCACCGCCACCACGTTGCCGCCGGCTTTCCGGACGCCCTCCACGGCTGTCAGCGCCGAGCCGCCCGTGGTGGAAGTGTCTTCCAGGACCAGCACCTTGCGTCCCTCGACGGACGGCCCCTCCACCTGGCGGCCCATGCCGTAGGACTTCTGTGCCTTCCGCACCACGAACGCGTCAACGCTGCGGCCGGCGTCAACGGCCGCGTGCATTACGGCAGTGCCAACCGGGTCGGCACCCATGGTGAGCCCGCCGGCGCATTCGAAATCGATCCCGGCCTCGTCCGCCAGCGCGAGCATGACCTGGCCCACCAGCTTGGAGGCCTCGTGGTGCAGGGTGATGCGGCGCAGGTCGATGTAGTAGTCCGCCTCTGCCCCGCTGGAAAGGATCACCTTGCCGCGGACCACGGCGAGTTCCTTGATCAGTTCGAGCAGTCGGGCGCGGGCAGCGGCCGTGTCTACAGCCGCGTCAGTGGGGGAAGTCATGGACTCCAGTTTAGTGGGTGGCGGAATGGCAGCCGGGCGGGCGAACGCGGGTGCGTGCTCCGGGCGCGGTCCGAAGCCGATAAGCCGGGGCAGGAGGCGCCGCACCACAGGGTTATGGCGCAGGACGAAGAAAAGCAGCCGCTGCCAGCTGACCGACGCCCCGGGTCTCTTCCGTGCCAGTACGTCGCCGGACAACGTCCCCGCAAACAGGGGAACGAAGATCACGCGGTGCATGAGCCGCTGCACGGCCTGGACCGCAACCGTCGGCATCGCGCGGCGCCGCTGCACGGCAGCCAGGGTCTTCGCAGTCACTCGGCCCCGGAGCAGGTCCGGTGCCAGCCGCGCCGCCGCGGCCACAGCATCCTGGATGGCGAGGTTGATCCCCACCCCGCCTGCGGGCGACATCGCGTGGGCGGCGTCGCCGATGCACAGGAACCCGTCCACGTACCAGCGCGGCAGCCGGTCCAGCCGGACGTCCAGCCAGTGCAGGTCATCAAGGGACCGGATGGAGTCCACCCTGTCGGCAAGGTCCGGGCGGAGTGCCGCCACGCGCTGCCTGAACCGTTCCACGCCGCCCGCACGGATCCTGGCATCATCCCCTTTGGGTGCCAGGTAGCCCATCTGGTAGTAGTCGGTGCGGTTGAGGGCGATCATCGCGTCCCGGTCCCCCAGGGACGGGACTACTCCGGCGATCTCGCCCCTTTCGGACGCGCGGCGTGGGAGTTTGAACCACCAGGTGTCAAAGGGCACCGGATATTCCTTGGGATGCAGCCCGGCGGCCCGGCGCAGGACCGATTTGCGGCCGTCCGCTGCCACCACGACGTCGGCGAGCAGCACCGACTCCCCACTCGGGCCAGCTGCACCCGCCGCCCGGTAGCGCACCCCGGCGACGCGTCCGCCGTCGAACTCCAAGCCCGTGGCCTCATGGTCCATGAGGAGCGTGAAGCCCGGCTCGGCGGCGGCCGCGGAGGCAAGGAAGTCGAGGAGGTCCCACTGGGGCATCATCGCTATGTAGTCGTAGGGAGGCTTCAAGGAGGAGAAATCGGCCAGCGCGACCATCCCTTTGCCGGGGACAGGAACCGCGACTCCCCGCAGGCGGCTTTGGGGCAGTTTGCGGAACCCGTCGCCCAGGCCAAGTTCGTCAATCAGCCGGATGGTGGACGGGTGCACAGTGTCACCGCGGAAATCACGCAGGAAGTCGCTGTGCTTCTCCAGGACCGCGACCTGCACGCCGGCCCTTGCCAGCAGCAGGCCAAGCACCATGCCAGCCGGTCCACCGCCCACAACAGCACACCCCGTCCGTTCCATGCCTGTACGGTACGCCGCTGAACGCCCGGCCGGAACAGTTGAGGGTTGTTGACAGCGCTGGCTAGGCTGGACCACATGCGCGAACTCCAGGCCAAGATCATTGAAGAAATGGGCGTCCAGCCCCGGATCGATCCCGCAGGGGAGGTGCGCAAGCGCGTCGCGTTCCTCAAGGAATACCTGAAGGCCACCGGTACCAAGGGCTTTGTCCTGGGCATTTCCGGCGGCCTGGATTCCTCCCTCGCCGGGAAGCTGGCGCAGCTGGCCGTGGATGAGCTCGAAGCCGAGGGCGTGGAGGCCAATTTCGTGGCCGTCCGTCTGCCCTACGGCGTGCAGCATGATGAGGAGGACGCCCAGGCGGCCCTGGACTTCATCAAGGCCAAAACGGAATGGACCTTCAACATCTCCGCCGCCGTGGACGGTTTCGAGGACGAGTTCGAAAAGACGGTGGGCTCGGAGATTTCCGACTTCCACAAGGGCAACACCAAGGCCCGCACCCGCATGATCGCACAGTATGCACTGGCGGGCGAACACAACTACCTGGTCATCGGAACCGACCACGGCGCCGAATCAGTGACGGGATTCTTCACCAAGTACGGCGACGGCGGCGCGGACATCCTGCCCCTGTTTGGCCTGAACAAGCGGCAGAACCGTGCCCTGCTCGCTGAGCTCGGGGCGCCCGAGCGGGTCTGGGGGAAAGTCCCCACCGCCGACCTGCTCGACGACCGGCCCGGCCGCACTGACGAGGACGAGCTGGGCCTGACCTACGACCAGATCGACGACTACCTGGAAGGCCGCGACGTTCCCGAGTCCGTCGCCGAGTCGATCGAACAGAAGTACCTGCGCACCCGCCACAAGCGCACCGTCCCGGTCACCATTTTCGATACCTGGTGGAAGCACGAGGGCCCGGAGGAGCCCCGCGCGGGTCTCTAGCCAGCCGAAGCAGCCCACTTTTGGGAAGCACGACGGCGCGCCGCACCGCAAAGGGGCGGCGCGCCGTCGTCGTCTTCAGGCAAAGCCGGGCTGCTTTGGCGGGGCGGCCTCGCCGCCCAGCTGCTGCGTGATCCGGTGCGCCTCCGCCATCAGGAGGGCGCCCAGTTCGGGCTGCCGGGCAGGTTTGAAGCGCGGTTCGATGCCGGTCAGGGACAGCGCCCAGGCCGGCTTTCCGGACCTGTCAAACACCGCGGCCCCCATCCCCCAGCTGCCTTCCAGCACCATCCCGGGATTCACCGAGTAGCCCGCCAGCCTGGTGCGGACGAGGTTCTCCCGCACCCGCGCAGGGGTGTGGTTCGCTGCGAAGTCCCCTGCGTGCGCCGGCCACCGGGCCAGCAGTTCCTCCTGCTCATCCTCCGGCAGGAAGGCCATGATGGCCGTCCCCGCCGAGGCCACGCCCAGGGGAAACCGGACGCCTTCGTGCAGCACGAAGGACCGCACCGGAAAGCTGCCCTCCTCCCGCAGCAGGCAGACCGTCTCCCCGCCGCGCCGGATGGAAAAGAAGGCGCTCTCCCCTGTCGCTTCGGCAAGCCTGCGCAGGCTGGGCCGGGCGATGTCCTCCAGTGGAAACCTGGCGGATGCCACCGAACCCATCAGGAGGACTTCCGGTCCCAGCACCCAGTTGCCGGTGATGGGGTCGTGGTCCAGCAGCCCCTCTGAGGCGAGTGAGGACAGGAGCCGGTGGACGGTGGGCCGCGTCAGCCCTGATTCCCGGACCAGGCCGGCAAGCGGCATGCCCTCGGGGCTGCGGCCTACGAGCCGCAGCAGTGCCGCTGCGCGAGCCACCACCTGGGCGCCCTGCACTGGTACCGAAGTCATGAAAACCTCCCTATCCGTCCATATTGTGGATACATCTGATCCTACCGTCCACACTGTAAAAACGGCGATATGGGTTGCTTGACAGCGGAATCAGAGCACCCGTAGTCTCCACATGCAGAAGCCAACGTCCATAAAATGGACTGACCCAGCGCTCAATGAGGAGTCGACATGAAGAAACTGCAGCCCTCCGCCGCCGCGTCCCTCGAAGGGGCACTCCGGGACGGCATTACCCTCGCCGTCGGCGGCTTCGGCCTCAGCGGCATTCCTGCCGACCTGATCGAAGCCGTCCGCGATTCAGGCGTGAAGGACCTCACCGTCGTCTCCAACAACATGGGCGTGGACGGCAAGGGCCTGGGGGTCCTGATCGAGGGTGGCCAGGTCCGCAAGGTCATCGCCTCCTACGTGGGCGAGAACAAGCTCTTCGCCGAGCAGTACCTTGCAGGCAAGCTTGAGGTGGAGTTCACGCCGCAGGGCACCCTCGCCGAGCGGCTCCGCGCCGGCGGTGCGGGCATCCCGGCTTTCTACACCAAGACCGGTGTGGGAACGCTGGTGGCCGAAGGCAAGCCGCACGAGGTGTTCGACGGCGAAACGTATGTCCAGGAACGGGCCATCCGGGCCGACGTCGCACTGGTCCACGCCCACACCGCGGACACCGACGGCAACCTCATCTACCGCTACACCGCCCGGAACTTCAACCCCGTGGTGGCCACGGCGGGACAGCTGACCATCGCCGAGGCCGAGGTGATCCTGCAGCCCGGGGACCTGGACCCGAACCACATCGTGACCCCGGGCGTCTTCGTCCAGCGGCTGGTGCAGGCCACCGGCCGGGCCAAGGACATCGAGCAGCGGACCGTCCGGCAGCGCACCGATCTCGTTTCCGCCTAGGCCGCATCCAGCGCCGCAGTTCTGATCTACTCAATGGAGAGAGAAAACCCCTCATGACCACCGCGCAACTCAACCACCGGGACGTCCGGCAAAAGGGCCTGGCCCGGATGGCTGAAAAGCTGGCCGGATGGACCCAGAAATGGTTCCCGGATGCCTACATCTTCGCCCTGGCCGGGGTGCTGCTGGTGGCCATTGCGGCGCTGGCCATCGGCGCTTCGCCCAAGGCCGTGGTGGATTCGTTCGGCAACGGCTTCTGGGACCTCACGGCCTTTACCCTGCAGATGGCGATGGTGGTGCTGACCGGCTACGTGGTGGCCACCGCACCCCCGGTGGCCCGTTTGATCGAGCGGCTGGCACAGGTGCCGGGCTCCGCGCGCACTGCCGTGAGCTTTGTGGCCGTCATGTCCATGTCGGTGTCCTTCGTGAACTGGGGGCTGAGCCTGATCTTCGGCGGACTCCTGGCACGCGCCATAGCCCGCCGCCGGGACCTCCAGGTGGACTACCGGGCCCTGGGTGCAGCGGCTTTCATGGGGCTGGGAGCCGTATGGGCGCTGGGCATGTCCTCCTCGGCTGCCCAGCTGCAGGCAACCAAGGCGTCCATTCCCCCGGCGCTGCTGAAGATCACCGGTGTCCTGGACTTCGGCACCACCATCTTCACCTGGCAGTCCCTGCTGACGCTGGCCATCCTCATGCTGCTGACAACGGTCATAGCGCACTTTTCGGCCCCCACGGGCAGCGCGATCAGGACCGCTGCCGATCTGGGCGTGGACCTCAATGACCAGCCCGAACCTCCGGCGGAACAGTCTCGTCCGGGCGAATGGCTCGAATACAGCCGCGTGCTGCCCGTACTCGCCGGCGTCCTGACCCTGGGCTGGCTGGTGTCCCAGCTTCTGACGCTGCCCATTTTGAGCGTGGTCAGCTCGCTCAACGGGTACCTGCTGGTCTTCCTCATGCTGGGGCTCGTGCTGCACGGGACGCCGCGCAGGTTCCTCCAGTCAGTCAGCAAGGCTGTCCCCGCCACAGCGGGAATCCTGGTGCAGTTTCCCCTGTATGCGGCGATGGCAGCGATCCTGACCAAAGCCGCCGGCGCAGGCGGCCTCTCGGTGTCCGAGCACCTCGCACACTTCTTCACCAGCATCGGCGGCAACGGCGCGTTCGCCGTCATCATCGCCCTCTACACGGCGTTCCTCGGCATGTTTGTGCCGTCGGGCGGCGGCAAATGGCTGGTGGAGGCGCCGTACGTGATGCAGTCCGCCACGGACGTGAACATGAACCTTGGCTGGACCGTGCAGATCTACAACATGGCTGAAGCGCTGCCCAACCTGATCAACCCGTTCTTCATGCTGCCGCTGCTGGCGGTGCTGGGCCTGCGCGCCCGGGACCTGGTGGGCTTCACGTTCCAGCAGTTCCTGTTCCACCTGCCGGTGGTCCTGCTGCTGGCCTGGCTGCTGGGAATGACCTTCGACTTCGTGCCACCGGTTATACCGAACTGACCTCAACGAACACTGCGGTAAACAAGACAAAAGGAGAAACCCCATGGCATGGACCAGGGACCAGATGGCTGCGATCGCCGCCGAGGAACTGAACGACGGCGACTACGTGAACCTGGGCATCGGCATCCCCACGCTGGTGGCCAACAACCTGCCCGACGGCGTGCGGGTTGTCCTGCAGAGCGAAAACGGGCTGCTGGGCATGGGCCCGTTCCCGTACGAAGGCGAGGAGGACGCCGACCTCATTAACGCCGGCAAGCAGACCGTGACGGTCCTGCCCGGCGGCAGTATCTTCGACTCCGCCACCTCCTTCGGCATGATCCGCGGCGGCCACGTCAAGGTGGCCATCCTGGGCGCGATGCAGGTCTCCGGCAACGGCGACCTGGCCAACTGGACCATCCCGGGCAAGATGGTCAAGGGCATGGGCGGTGCCATGGACCTGGTGGCCGGGACGCCGCGGGTGGTGGTCCTCACCGAGCACAATGCCAAGGACGGCACCGCGAAGATCGTGCGCGAGTGCACCCTCCCCCTGACCGGGCTCAGCTGCGTGGACCGGATCATCAGCGACCTGGCAGTCTTCGACCTGATTAAGGACGACGACGGCGGGCGGCGGCTCACGCTGACCCGGCTTGCCCCAGGGGTCACCGTAGAGGACATCCAGAGCAAAACCGAAGCCGACTTTACAGTCCGGCTCGAGAACGAGGAAGTGGCAGCATGAGCTTGAAGGAACAGTTCGGCAAGGATGTCCTGCTCACCGGCTGGGGGCACAGCAAGTTCGGCAAGCTGACAGAGGAGACCCTCGAGTCCCTCATCGTCCAGGTGGCTTCCGAGGCGATCGGCAACGCCGGCATCGAGCCGGGCCAGATCGACGAGATCTACGTGGGCCAGTTCAACTCCGGCATGATGCCGCTGGCCTTCCCGTCCTCGCTGGCGCTGCAGGTTTCACCGGACCTGGCCAACGTCCCCTCCACCCGGGTGGAGAACGCCTGCGCTTCCGGCTCGGCGGCGTTCCAGCAGGGCACCAAGTCGCTGCTGGCCGGCACGGCAAAGACGGTCCTGGTCATTGGCGCCGAGAAGATGACCCACGCCGGCGCCGACGTTGTGGGTGCCGCACTGCTCGGTGCGGACTACGACATGGCAGGCAAGCCCTCCACCACGGGCTTCACCGGCCTCTTCGCAGAAGTGGCCAAGCACTACGAGAAGCGTTACGGCACTGTGTCCGACGTGCTGGGCACCATCGCGGCGAAGAACCACCGCAACGGCGTCGACAACCCCTACGCCCAGCTCCGGAAGGACCTCGGCGAGGAGTTCTGCCAGACCGTCTCGGACAAGAACCCCATGGTCGCAGACCCGCTGCGCCGCACCGACTGCTCCCCTGTGTCCGACGGCGCCGCCGCCGTAGTGCTGTCCCTGGCCCCTACCGGGGGAGCCACCGCCCCGGTCCGGCTCGCCGGCTTCGGCCAGGCGAACGACTTCTTCCCCACCGACCGCCGGGACCCCACCGCGTTCGCCGCGACCCGCGCCTCCTGGCAGCGCGCGATGGCAATGGCCGGCGTGGGACTGGAAGACCTTGACTTCGCGGAGGTCCACGACTGCTTCACCATCGCCGAACTGCTCATGTACGAAGCCATCGGCCTCACCGAACCCGGCCAGGGCGCCCGCGCGGTAAAGGAAGGCTGGGTCTTCAAGGACGGCAAGCTTCCCATCAACGTCTCGGGAGGCCTCAAAGCCAAGGGCCACCCGGTGGGAGCCACCGGCGTCTCCCAGCACGTCATCACCGCGATGCAGCTCACCGGGACCGCGGGCGACATGCAGCTGGCCGGCCCCCGCCGCGCCGCTGTACAGAACATGGGCGGCGTGGGCATCGCCAACTACGTGAGCGTGCTTGAAGCGGTCTAGGGCCGCTGAATCTCCCCAACTATCGAGCACGACGGCGGCGCGTCGCACCAAAAGTGCGGCGCGCCGTCGTCGTTAGTCCGGCAAAGGTGGGGAATTCCAGCGTGACGCGAGCGGAAGCGACTAGCCGTGACTTCGGATGAGGGCAGCAATGTCCCCAAATCCCAGCCGCTCGGCGTTCTGCAGCGCCGTGCGGCCATCCGGGTCGCGGATGCCGGGGTCGGCGCCGGCATCCAGCAGCAGCCGCACCACCTCCAGCTGGCGCGGGCCGCCGTTGTTCAGCAGGACGGCCTCCTGCATTGCGGTCCAGCCCAGGTTGTTCACGTGGTCTACCGGGACACCGGCTGCGATGAGGATCTTCACGGTCTCCACGTGGCCGTGCTCGCTGGCCGGGATGAGCGCTGTGCCGCCATAACGGTTGGTGCTGGTGACGTCGGCCCCGGCGGCCAACGTCAACTGCAGCACCTCGTTGAAGCCCTCCGCCCCGGCATAGAGGAACGCCGAGTCCTGAATGGAGTCCTTGGCGTTGACGTTGCCGCCACTGCCAATCAGTCCGGCGACCCTGGGTGCGTCGTTGGCCTTGGCCGCGGCGACCAGTTCCTGGTCCAGTCGCGCCTGTGCTTCGGAGTCCAGCGGGGGTGCCGACGCCGCCGGGCTGGCGGGGACGGCGGGGTTCACTTCCTGTGGCTCCCCTGGACTCGCCTGGCAGGCAGCGAGGAGCATCCCGGCCACGGCCATCAGTGCTGCGGTGCTGCCGCGCCTCATGCTTGAACCCTACTTAGTGGCGCCTGCGATGGCCTCGGCTCCGGCCACCGCGCAGGCTTCGTCCAGGGCTCCATCAGGGGCGCCCCCCACGCCGATGCCGGCCACGGAGACACCGTTGACCTTCAGCGGGACTCCGCCGGCCAGGAACAGGGTGCCGGGGAGGTCGGCGATGGACGGGCCGTTTCCGTTGACGCGTTTGGCCAACTCGCTGGTGGGCGCGCCAAAGGCCGCTGCCGTGTAGGCCTTCTGCTTGGCTGCCTCGATGGTGTGTTCGGCGGCGTTGTCGCCGCGCAGCAGCGCCTGGACCGTGCCGAACCTGTCCACGAGCGCAACGGTGACGAACGGTAGCTTGTCCGCCTGGCACTTGGCGAGGGCCGCGTTGACGGCCTGCGCTGATGCGCCAACAGTGATGCGGTTTTGCTGCACCACGGTTTCCGGGGCCGGCTGCACGTCTGCTGCAGGTACGACGGCGGGTGCTTGCGTGCCGCCTGCGCCGGCGGTTCCGGCGTTGGCGGCGGCGGTTGCCCCGGCAGTGACCAGGAGGGCTCCGGCTGCTGCGGCGGCGAATACCTTGCGGGACGTCTTCATGGTGTTTTCCTTCGTTTGGTCGGGATTGCTGCTTCCATCCTTCCGGGGCGTGCGGTTCCTGCCATCAGGCGGTTGGCGCGTCCCTGCTCCGCCAAAAGGCCGGCCATATCAGCCAAAAGGCTGAGGGACGGGACGGTCCGCGAGCCCTAGCATGGAAGGCAGCGTTTCCCACCAGATCCGGATGCCATGCCCGCCACAGACACCAGTCCAGACCCCGGCCCCGCTGTAGCCACTGCCGGGGGCAGCCGCCGCCTTGGCATGGATCCGCTCACGCGGACCGGCCCCCTGGGCAGTATCGGGTTGACTGTCCATGCTGGCTTCGCCCTGCTCCTGGTGGCCTCGGCTGTCCGCTACGTCATGCGCCACAGCCCCGCGGACAACCTGGTGGTCCTGGCACTTGCCGCTGCCGCGTGCATGCTCTACGCCGTCGTAGCCCTGCTGTCCGCACAGGACCGGGCCGGGGCGGCCTGGGTCGTGGTTCTCGTAGCTGTGTGGGCCGTGCTGGTGGTCGCAGCGCCAAGCTTCGCGTGGTGTTCCTTCGCCCTTTTCTTCCTGTGCCGAAGCGCCCTGCGAGGCACGGCAGCCTACGTCCTGGCGGGAGCCATTACGGTCGCCACCGCCGTCGGACTGTTCCGCCTGGGCAGCGGCACCGACGTGGCGATGCTTCTGGGACCCCTGGCCGTGGGCACCATGCTGACCCTCATCTACGACCGGATACAGCGCGACGCCGAAGAGCAGCGCCGCCTGCATGCGGAGGTCAGCAGCGCCCAGGGGCAGCTGGCGGCCAGTGAACGCCGTGCAGGCACCATCGCGGAACGGGAGCGGGTCTCCCGGGAAATCCATGACACCGTCACACAGGGCCTGGCCAGCAGCCTGCTCCTGCTCGAAGCCGCGGACCGGGCATGGCCCGATGCCGCAGCGCGCGACGACGTCCGCCAGGCTACCGGCCTGCTTCGTGCCAGCCTGTCGGAGACCCGGAGCCTGGTCCACGAGCTGGCGTCCCCAGGACTGGACGCCGCACCGCTGCCCGAGGCGGTACTGCTGGCCGCACGGCAGTACATGCCCGAAGCCCGCCTCACGGTGACCGGTGAGCCGCGTACCGTGTCCCCGGAAGTCCGGCATGCCCTGCTCCGAGTGGCGCAGAGCGCGGCTTCCAATATCCGGCTGCATGCCTCGGCGTCCGTGGCCACCGTAACGCTGGGCTTCCTTCCGGACGCCGTCACCTTGGATATTTACGACGACGGCGCCGGCTTTGATCCGGCGGCGGCAGCACCGCCGTCGGGCACCGGCGGGTACGGACTGCGGGCCATGCGGCAGCGGGTGGAACAGCTGGGCGGCCTGTTCTCGGTGGAGAGCGCGCCGGGGGAAGGGACAGTCGTGGCGGCGCAACTGCCCCTGGAGGCGGAGACATGAGCCCAGTCACCGTGCTTCTCGTGGATGACCATCTGGTGGTCCGGAGCGGCTTGCGCGCATTGCTGGGCACGCAGCCGGACATTGAGGTGGTAGCCGAGGCGTCCTCCGGGGAGGAGGCGCTCCAGCTGGTCCGGCAACATAGCCCTGCCGTGGTGGTCATGGACCTCGCCATGGGGCCGGGAATGGACGGAATTGAGGCAATCAGGCGGCTTCGGGAAGGCGACGGCAGCCAGGCGATCCTGGTGTTCACCACGTACGACTCCGATGCCGATATTGTCCGCGCGGTGGACGCGGGCGCCATGGGCTACCTGCTGAAGGACGCTGCTCCCGAGGAGATCTTCGCGGCGATCCGGGGTGCTGTCCAGGGCAAGAGCGTCATGAGCCCGCCGGTTGCATCCAGGCTCTTCCAGCAGCTGCGGAACCCGGACGCCATCCTGACACCACGGGAAGCGGAGCTGCTCAGCCTGCTGACCGAAGGACTCAGCAACCGCGAGCTCGGCAGGCGCCTGTTCATCTCCGAAGCCACCGTCAAGACCCATCTGGCGCATATCTACGCCAAGCTGGGAGTGGAAACCCGCGCCGCCGCGATTGCCACTGCCATACGCCGGGAAGGCATGCGGTAACCGCGTTTATCGCGCCTACCCTTGCACAGCGGCCCCGCGCCCCGTACTTTGGGGACAGTGGGGGACGAACTCCCGCGCACTCCGGGATGATTCCTGGGGAGAGAATCAGAGTCACATGAAGGAATGCAGCCATGGCAACAGGCACAGTTAAATGGTTCAACGCCGAAAAGGGTTTTGGCTTCATTGCCCCCGATGACGGGTCCGCTGACGTTTTCGCCCACTACTCGGCAATCGCCACCAGCGGCTACCGCTCATTGGACGAGAACCAGAAGGTCGAATTCGATGTGACCCAGGGACCGAAGGGTCCGCAGGCAGAGAACATCCGCCCGCTCTAAGTCTTCGGCGGCCTCCGGCGCACGCCGGGACCCCAAACAGCGGCCCCGCCAACCTTGTTGGCGGGGCCGTTGTCCTATTGATGGCGCAGGCCTGTCCTGCCCTTTGCACACTGCTTTACGGGATAATTGACCTATGACCGGACAGGACCAGGACCCGTGGGAGGAGTTCGACAGGCTGGGGCCCGGCGCACCTGACCGCGTGCCCGGTCAACCCGGCGGTGAACCCCACGGATTCGGCTTCCGTACCGGCGTCCGCAGTGCGCGTGTCGCGGTCGGCTTCGCCGTCTACGCCCTGGCGCTGGGCACCATCCTGGCGATGACGGGGTGCATTGTCTTCATTACCCGGCAGCAGTGGCTGCTGGTCGGCCTGATGCTGCTGTTCGAGGCCATCTTCGTTTTCGCGTTCATCCGGCTGCTGGCACAGGCCCGCAACCGCAGGGCCCACAACCGCCCCGCCCCCTGAACCAAGGCCTTTGCCTTGCCCTTGACCTTGACGTTGCGTCAACCCTTACGCTCGGGGCATGGAAGAAATCCGGGACGATGGGAGGATCTGGTCCATCCAGGAACTGGCCAGGATCGCCGGCACCACCAGCCGGACGCTGCGGCACTACGACGACATCGGGCTGCTGAAGCCTGCCCGGGTGGGCAGCAACGGCTACCGCTACTATGACGGGGCCGCCCTCCTGCAGTTGCAGCGCATCCTCCTCCTTCGGGAGCTGGGCCTGGGCTTGCCCGCCATCGCGGAGGTCTTCCAGCGTCAGTCGGACCCGGTCGACGCACTCACCCGTCACCTGGGGTGGCTGGAACAGGAACAACGCCGGCTGGCGGTCCAGATGGAGTCCGTCCGCCAAACGATCGAAACGGTAAAGGCAGGAGGCCACCTCGTGGCAGAGGACATGTTCGCAGGCTTCGACCACACCCAGTACAAGGCCGAGGTCGAGGAACGGTGGGGTAAGGACGCGTATGCCAAGGGCGACGAGTGGTGGCGCGGCATGGATGCGCCGGCGCGGAAGGAATGGAAGGCGCGGGCAGCGCAACTTGGCCGGGACTGGATCGCGGCCGCCGGCGCAGGAGTCCCGGCCGATGGCCCGCAGGCGCAGGACCTGGCCAGGCGGCACGTCGACTGGCTCCGTTCCATTCCCGGCACACCGGCCGCCGGCACCGGCGGCGATATCAAGGAATACGTCATTGGCCTCGCGGCTATGTACGTGGCCGATCCCCGGTTTGCCGCCAACTACGGAGGCGACGCCGGCGCCCGTTTCGTGCGGGACGCCCTGCTCAGCTTCGCCGATCAACACCTGTAACCAGGCTCAGCTGAAGGCAGAGATGCCGGTGACAGCGCGGCCTACGAGCAACGAGTTGATCTCGAAGGTGCCCTCATAGGTGTAGAGGATCTCGGCGTCGCCAAACAGCTTGGCCATTCCATAATCGGTGCTGATGCCATTGCCGCCAAGGAGGGACCGGCCCATCGCCACCGAAGCACGGGCCAGGCGTGTGGTGGTGGCCTTGGCCATGGCCGCCTGCGCCATCTCCAGTTTTCCCGACTCCTGGATGCGCGCCAGTTCCACCATCAGCGCGAGCGAGGCCGAGGCGTTGCCCAACATGTCGGCCAACTGCTGCTGGACCAGCTGGAAACCGGCAAGCCTGCGGCCGAACTGGCTCCTTGCCAGCGAGTAGCCTCGCGCCACGTCGAATGCGGCCAGCTGGATGCCGGCCGCCTGCCAGCCCACCCAGGCGCGGGAGTCCCGGAGCAAGTCATTTGCCGCCGCGAAGCGGGCCGCCCCGGGCAGCAGGTTGCCGGCGGGAATACGCACGTCCGACAAGGTGATGTCGGCGTTCTGCATGATCCGCAGGCCGATCTTGTTGGATATTTTGGTGGCCTCGTACCCAGGCCGGTCCGTCTCCACCAAAAAGCCCTTGATCCCCCCGTCTGCTGTGTCCCGCGCCCACACCAGGGCGAAGTCGGCAATGGTTCCCGCGCCGATCCAGCGCTTGGCGCCGTTGAGGACCCAATGGGCGCCGTCCCGGGTGGCTGTGGTCCCGAGGGCACGGGAAATGTCCGAGCCGTGGTCCGGCTCCGTCAGCGCAAAGGCTCCCAGCGCGCTGAAATTGCGCAGGCCCGGCAGCCAGCGCCGCTTGTGTTCGTCGGATCCCAACTGGCTGATCATCCCCACGATGAGCTCGTTGTGGATGCCTGCCAGGGCGGACAGGGAGACGTCTGCCCGGGCGAGCTCCACATACATCAGGCCCTTGAACAGGATGGAGCTGCCGTCCAGCTGCAGCGCTCCCAGCCCCTCCCTGCCCAGTTCAGCCACCAGGTCGAAGGGGAACTCCTCCCGGTTCCAGTACCCCACGGACTGGTCCCGGACCGAGGATTGCAGGAATTCCCGGGTCCGCACGTACCGTTCGCGTTCCGGCGCGGCCAGGAGGTCGGTGACGTGCATCAGGTCGGCATCGATGAAAGCCGGGCCGCCGGGTGGTTCCTGGTGATTCACGGTGCCGCCTCCGCTATCAGCGCCGTGCCCTGGCGCGCCGGAGCCGCCGAACGATGAGCAATGCCAGCGCCACAGCAAGGGCTGCATACACCGCGTAGTTGAGGAACCTGGAGTATTCCTCAATGAGCCGGTACTGGGTGCCCAGGGCATATCCCAGTCCTATCAGCGCAGCGTTCCACAGCCCGCTTCCTGCCAGCGTGAACATGGTGAAGGTGCCAATAGGCATGGACGCAGCGCCCGCCGGGAGTGAGATCAGGCTGCGCACCCCGGGAAGGAGCCGGCCGAAGAAGATGGAAGACCTGCCATGGCGGCGGAACCAGGTGGCGGCGTGCTCGAAATCCTCCCGGTCCACCAAGGGGAGCTTCGACAGTCCCCGGATGGAACGTTCGAGGCCGAGTTTGGCCCCCAGCCAGTACAGGAACAGGGCGCCCAGGTAGGCGCCCAGGGTGCTGGTGGCGAAGACGAAGACCAGGCTCAGTGACCCCTGCTTGGCCAGGTAGCCCGCAAGGGGCAGGATCACCTCGCTCGGGACGGGTGGGACCACGGTTTCGGCCAGCGTGAAGGCCCCCACACCCCACTCCCCCAGCGTGTCAATGGCCCTCGCCGCGACGCCCACGATTCCGGTCAGGCCCTCTGTGGGGCTCGCCGCACCGGCCATTGATCTCCACATAAGCCCCCCTTACCGGTGCTTGAACTCCGGCTCCCGCTTTTCCGTGAAGGCGGCCATGCCTTCCTTCTGGTCCTCTGTGGCGAACAGTGAATGGAAAAGCCTGCGCTCGAACAGGACGCCCTGGGCCAGCCCGGTTTCAAAGGCGGCGTTGACGGCTTCCTTGGCTGCCATCGCCACGGGCTTCGACTTGCCGGCGATAACAGCGGCCGCTTTGAGGGCCTCGTCCACTACCGCCTCTGCCGGAACCACCCGGGAGACGAGGCCGCACCGGTCTGCTTCCTCGGCGCCGATAAACCGGCCGGTGAGGATCAGGTCCATGGCTTTCGCCTTGCCCACTGCCCTGGTGAGCCGCTGGGATCCGCCCATGCCCGGGAGCACGCCAAGGTTGATTTCCGGCTGGCCGAACTTGGCGTTGTCACCGGCGATGATGAGGTCGCACATCATGGCCAGCTCGCACCCGCCGCCGAGGGCAAACCCGGCCACCGCGGCTACGGTTGGTATCCGCAGGCGGGTGAAATCCTCCCAGCCCCGGAACCAGTCCGCAGCATACATGTCCATGTAGCCCTGTTCCGCCATCTCCTTGATGTCCGCTCCAGCGGCAAACGCCTTGCCCGAACCGGTAATCACCACCGCTCCCACCCCGGGATCGGCATCCATGGCGGCAACGGCGGACACCACTTCTTCCATGGTGGCCTTGTTCAGCGCATTCAGGGCTGAAGGGCGGTTCAGTGTCACCAGTCCTACCCTGTCCCGTTGCTCCACCAGGATGTTGGCGTAATCGGTCATTCGGGGCTCCCGTCGTCGTGTGCCAGTGTGGGCGCAGGGCCGGCGCTTGAGGCCTCCCCTGCTGCCGCGGCGGCCTGCTGGCCGGATTTGTTCCGGATGTCGGTGATGATGGCGGAGAAATCCAGGCCGGCGCCGCCCTCCGCGGCAAACCTATCGTAGATTTCGGCTGCCAGCGGGCCCATCCGCGCGGCCACGTGGGTGGTTCGCAGGGCGTTGCTGGCGAGGTTAAGGTCCTTGGCCATGAGCGCCCCCGCGAATCCCGGCTGGTAATCCCGGTTGGCAGGGCTGCCAGGAACGGGTCCTGGCACGGGACAGTTGGTGGTCAGGGCCCAGCACTGACCCGAGGCAGCCGACGCCACGTCGAACAGGGCCTGGTGGCTCAGGCCCAGTTTTTCGCCGAGCACGAAGGCTTCACTGACGGCAATCATGGAGACGCCCAGGATGAGGTTGTTGCAGACCTTGGCGGCCTGGCCCGCGCCGTGTGCACCACAGTGGACCACCCGTTTGCCCATTGCTTCCAGGAGCGGCAGGACCTTCTGGAAGTCCTCTGCGTCACCGCCCACCATGAACGTGAGGGTGCCGGCTTCGGCACCCACCACGCCGCCGGAAACAGGGGCATCCACCGAGCGGTGGCCGGCATGCACCGCAAGGCGGGCAGCTTCGCGCGCTTCGTCCACATTGATGGTGGAGCAATCCAGGAACATGGTTCCGGGAGCAGCAGCCTGCAGCAGCCCCGGCCGTCCATCCCGGCCGCTGTAGGCATCGAGCACCTGCTGGCCCGTCTGGAACATCGTCAGGACGACGTCGGCGCCAGCCGCCGCGTCAAGCGCACCTCCGGCTACCGGCACCCCCCGCTCCCGGGCCGCTTCCACTGCCGCAGGCACCACGTCGAAACCAGTCACCCGATGGCCCGCGCGCACGAGGTTCAGGGCCATGGGCGCGCCCATGTGCCCCAGCCCCAGGAAGGCTACCGTCAGCATGTCAGGCATGGCCTGCCTCCTTCTCCAGTAATTCCGGGCCAGGCCGCAGGTCCAGCTCAGCGCCGTCCAACGGCTGGAAGAACCGGTCCACCTGTGACGGAAAGACCTCCCCCAGCGTGGCCGGTTTCCACTGCGGGTTCCGGTCCTTGTCCACCACCTGCGCCCTGATGCCTTCACGGAAGTCGGGCCCACCCAGGAAACGCAGCCCAACGCGGTACTCCTGGGCCAGGGCTTCGTCCAGGGTCAGGTTTTCGGCCCGGCGCAGGGACGCCAGGGTGACTTTGACCGACGTCGGCGACTTGGCTTCGATCGTGCCCGCCGCCGCGGCTGCCTCGCTGCTCCCCGGACCGGTCCAGGCGCGGAGCCGGCGAACGATTTCCTCGGCGTCGTCGGAGGCGTAGCAGGCATCGATCCACTCCTGTTGTCCGGCAAGGACCGATGCGGGAGCCTGCTCCGTGTAACGCGCGACGGCGTCTTCCGGGCTTTCGTTTTCCAGCGCATCCACCAGGCGGGGCAACGCCTGGGACGGGACGTAGTGGTCCGCGAGGCCCAGGAACAGGGCGTCCGCGGCATCCAGGTGTGCCCCGGTGAGGGCGGCGTGGGTTCCGGTTTCCCCGGGTGAGCGCGAGAGCAGGTAGGTTCCGCCGACGTCGGGCGCGAACCCGATGGTGGTTTCCGGCATTCCCGTGCGGGTCCTCTCGGTGACAACGCGGACGTCCCCGTGCGCGGAAATCCCCACCCCTCCGCCCAGGACCAGCCCATCCATGATGGCCACATAGGGCTTGGGATACCGGGCGATCAGGGCATTGACGCGGTATTCGGTCTGCCAGAAATCCGCCGTCGCGTTCCCGCCGTGCAGCATGTCCTCGTAGATGGCCACGATGTCTCCACCCGCGCAGAGGCCCCGCTCCCCGGCGCCCTGGACCAGGACGGCGGAGACGTCGTCGTCCTGTGCCCATGTGGTGAGTTGCTGCAGGAGCATCTCCACCATTCCGGCGGTGAGGGCGTTGACCGCCATGGGCCTGTTGAGGGTGCAGACTCCAAGCCGGCCCCGGCGCTCAAAAAGCACCTCGGCGGCGCCCGTCCCGTTGCTTTGTCCTGTGCCCATCAGCTTCCTTCCGGCATCACGAAGCTCGCTCCGTGGCGTATTCCCGAAGGCCACCGGGTGGTGACCGTCTTGGTCTTGGTGTAAAAACGGAAGGCATCGGCGCCGTGCTGGTTCAGGTCGCCGAAGCCGGATGCCTTCCAGCCGCCGAAGGTGTAATAGGCCAGCGGCACCGGGATGGGGACATTGATGCCCACCATGCCCACGTCAACCCGGGTGGCAAAGTCCCTGGCTGCGTCGCCGTCGCGGGTGAAGATCGCCACGCCGTTGCCGAAGGGATTGTCGCTGCACAGCCGGAGCGCTTCGTCGTAGTCGGCGGTGCGGACCACCACCAGGACAGGTCCGAAGATCTCGTCGCGGTAGATGGCCATGTCCGGGGTGACGTGGTCGAAAAGGGTGGGCCCCAGCCAGAACCCGTCCGGGTGGCCGTCCACTGTGAGGCCCCGGCCGTCGGCAAGAAGAGTGGCTCCCGCCTCCGCACCGGCCTTGATATAGCCCTCGATCCGCTGCTTCGCGGCCGGGGTAACCACCGGGCCGAAGTCCACTCCGGCATCCAGGCTGGGTCCCACCTTCAGTGCTTTGATCCGCTCCTGGAGCCTGGCCACCAGCTGCTCCGCCGTCTCCTGGCCCACGGGCACGGCCACGGAAACAGCCATGCACCGTTCCCCTGCTGACCCGTAGCCGGAGCCGATGAGGGCGTCCGCGGCCTGGTCCAGGTCTGCGTCGGGCATGACCACCATGTGGTTCTTGGCCCCGCCAAAGCATTGTGCCCGCTTGCCGGCGGCAGCCGCTGTGGCGTAGATGTATTCGGCGATGGGCGTGGAACCAACAAAGCCCAGCGCTTTGACCGCCGGGTCCGCCAGGAGGGCGTCCACCGCTTCCTTGTCCCCGTTGACCACATTGAACACCCCGTCCGGAACGCCGGCCTCGCTGTACAGCTCGGCCAGACGCAACGGCACCGAGGGGTCCCGTTCCGAGGGTTTGAGGATGAAGGCATTGCCGGCGGCGAGCGCCGGACCCGATTTCCACAGCGGAATCATAGCCGGGAAGTTGAAAGGCGTGATGCCGGCGACCACGCCCAGCGGCTGGCGCAACGAATGGATGTCGATTCCCGGGCCGGCATCGCTGGAGAACTCGCCCTTGAGCAGGTGTGGCGCCGCGGCAGAGAACTCCACCACTTCCAGGCCCCGCTGGATGTCTCCCCTGGAGTCTGCGAGCGTCTTTCCGTGTTCGGATGACAACAGCCGGGCAAGGTCATCCATGGTGCGGTTCACCAGGTCCACGAACCGCAGCAGGATCCGCGCCCGGCGCTGGGGGTTCATGGCGGCCCACTCCGGCTGGGCCTTCCCCGCTGCGGCAACAGCGTCCCCCACCTCGGTGGCGCTGGCCAGCGGCACCCGCGACTGGACCCGGCCGGTACAGGGATCGAAGACATCGGAGAAGCGGCCGGACGTTCCCTGCACGTGGCGGCCGCCGACATAGTGGGAGAGTTCGCGCATGGCTGGGGCTCCTTTGCCTGCCCGGGGTGGGTGTCCAGGTCATTGTGGTTGCGAATATACCCGCCCTTTCCGCCGAAGTCCTCCCCATTCCGGCCCACTTCGGGCAGGGGTTCCGGAAGGCTTTACCCGCCGACCGGCTGCCAAGGTAAGTTAGAAACCGTGAAGATAGCTACCTGGAATGTGAACTCGCTCCGCGCACGCGCCGACCGCGTGGAGGCCTGGCTGCAGCGCAGTGACTGCGACGTCCTGGCCATCCAGGAAACCAAGTGCAAGGACGATAACTTCCCGTGGGAACTCTTCGAGCGGATGGGCTACGAAGTCGCCCACTTCGGCGTGAACCAGTGGAACGGCGTCGCCATCGCCTCCCGCGTTGGGCTTGAGGACGTTGAGCGGACGTTCCTGGACCAGCCTTCCTTTGGCAAAGCGGGCAAGGACCCCGTCCAGGAGGCCCGGGCCATGGCCGCCACCTGCGCCGGCATACGGATCTGGAGCCTGTACGTCCCCAACGGACGGTCCCTGGATGACGAGCACATGCCTTACAAGCTCAAGTGGCTGGAAAGCCTCAAAACGCACGCGCAGGGACTCGTGGCGGAGGACCCGCAGGCGCAGGTGGCGCTGATGGGCGACTGGAACATCGCGCCCTTCGATGAGGACGTCTGGGACATCGACCTTTTCATCGCCAACCGCTCCACGCATGTCAGCCCGCCCGAGCGGGCCGCGTTCCACGCCTTCGAGTCCGCCGGCTTCACGGACGTGGTCCGTCCTTATACCCCCGGGCCCGGCGTCTATACCTACTGGGACTACACCCAGTTGCGCTTCCCCAAGAAGGAAGGCATGCGGATCGACTTCGTCCTGGCCTCCCCCGCCCTGGCCGCCCGTGTCACGGGCGCCTCGATCGACCGCGAGGAACGCAAGGGCAAGGGCGCCTCGGACCACGCCCCCGTGCTGGTGGACCTGGCGGACTGATGACAGCGTCCTGGACCCATCCAAGGAGACCGTAATGACGGGCAACCTCTACCGGGGCCAGGCCGGCCTGCCTTTTTCCTCCACGCTGCGCGTCTACGAACCCCTCGAAGCCTTCCCGGAGGAGCAGCGGTCCGCAATCCAGGCGGCGGGGGCGCGCGCAGCCTCGCGTGCCGCCGTCGAAAACGCCGAACTGCTGGCCTCGCTGGGACGCATAACGCGCTCCGGCGGGGACCCGTTTCCCACCGGCCGCACCGACCTGGTACGCGTCACCACCGCCCGGGCCCCCGAAGCTGGAGCGGCCGACGCCGGCGCTGACGCCGGGCAGGTCCTGCTGTACTGTCCCAGCCAACTGGTCCTGCGCGCCGGGCTGGCAGCCAACGCCCTGATGGAGGGCATCCACGGACCGCTGGCCGAACTGCTCATCCCTGAGGAGCAGCGCGACCGGCACCAGGAACGGATCGACCTGGTGAAGGCCCGGGACGGTTCCATCCGCGTCCATACGCGGGCCTCAACCTGGGGAATCCCGTTCAGCTGGTTTTCCCTCTTCATGGAATCGGACCAAAAGGACGTGGTGGAGGCCGCCGGGCGGATCCTCACCGTGCGCGTCTGGGCGCCCATCACCGATGCGCTGGAGCGGGCCCGGTATGCGGTGGCCAACCTGGCGCTGGCTGCGCCCGATCTGGACATGCTCGATGACCTGGCGCAGTTGACGGAATGGCTGGAGCTGTTCCACGTGGACTCGATGGTGGAACTGGACTACGGGGCCGTGGCGGACAAGGTCTATCCGGACGAATCCCCCATGGACATCAGGCTGGGCATCGAGTGCCTTGCCGAGGGCGACATGACCGGCGCCGCGGCCGCATACCGGCGGCTGGCCTCACGCTGGATTCCGATCCGGCAGCTGGCCCGGGCATCCTGACCCAGGTGTCTGGAGGTGTCGGTCCAGCCCGCCGGCTTAGTTCGTCGGCGGTGCTGTGCTGCGGCGGACAATGAGTTCGTGGGGCGCGACGGCGGAGTGCACGGCCCCGATTTGGCCGTCCAGTTCGTCAAGGAGCATCTTGGTGGCCAGCTCGGCCTGATCGTCCGGCCGCTGGCCGACTGTGGTCAGCCCCATGGCTTCGGCAAAGTCATGGTTGTCGATGCCCACCACGGACAGGTCTTCCGGAACCCGGATGCCAAGGCGGTTGGCCTCAAAGATCACGCCCATCGCCATCTCGTCGGACGCGCAGAAAATCGCGGTCGGCTTTTCCCCATCCCGCGACCACAGCCGGCGCAGGGCTTCCTGGCCGCTGCGGACGGTGAAGTCGCCCCATTCGTCCCATTCAGGGCGGGTGGGGAGACCGGCCCCAGCCATGACGTCCTTGAAGGCCAGGATGCGCACCCGCGGAACATCGAAGTTCAGGTCGGTCTCGTCATCGCCGTGCAGCAAGGCGATCTTTTTGTGGCCAAGGTCGATTAGGTGCCGCACCGCGGTTGAGGCGGCTGCGTAATCGTCAATGCCGATATACGAGCACTCCTCGACGTGCCCGCCCACAACGACGAGAGGGATGTCGATCTTCTGGAGATGGTCCAGCTCGTCATGGCTGAGCGCCATGCACAGGACCAGGAGCGCATCGATCTGCTTGTAGACCATGGTCTTGCTGAAGAGCCGCTCCCGGTTGCTGCCGTGGCCACCGAGGTTGAAGAGGGACAGGTTGTAATTGCGGGCATGCAGTTCGCGGTCCGCCCCCTCGATGGCTTTCGAGAAGAACCACCGGCTGACGAACGGCGCCAGCACCCCGATGGTCCTGGTGCGTCCGGTGGCAAGACCGGAGGCAGATGAGGATGCAACGTAGCCCAGGTTCCCGGCCACCTCGAGGATCTTCTCCCGCGTCGCCGGGGACACCCGGGGCAACCCGCGTACGGCCCGGGATACAGTGGCGGTCGATACACCGGCGGCCGCCGCCACATCCTCGATGCTGACGCCGTTATGGCCGCCCCGCTGGGACCTTTCCGTTGTCCGTGCCACCGTGTCCCCTCATTAACTCCCTTGCGGCGCAGGGCCACCAGGCCCCGCGTTACCCCCAAACCCTGTATCCTTTCATTCCGCGGCCACGCAGTGGTAACTGTGGCACGCGGACAACTGCGGCGCGCGGAGCACCCTGCCAGGCGCCCTCCACGGGGCAGTCTTGACCACCGCGGGCAGCTACCTGCGGGCGGGGAGTTTTCGCCGGAGCCGCACCATGCCGTACAGCGCCAGCAGTGTGGCCAGCAGTCCCAGCGCCCAGCCGAGGGCAGGCTGGGCCGTCACTTCCATCCAGACGGTCACCACCAGGAGGACAATCGCCCAGAAGCCGAGGAACCCGATGATGATGTCAAAATCCTCGCCCGACCGGACCAGCCGGTTCCGGCTTCCCGCCCCCTTGGCCTGGGGGCGGGAACCGTTCTCCGTCACTTGACTGCACCTGCCGTGAGGCCGGCGACAATCTTGCGCTGGAACACCAGCACCAGGATCACCAAGGGAATGGTGACAATAGTGCCGGCGGCCATGATGGCCGTGTAGGGAATCTGGTTGGGCTGGGCACCGGCGAAGTTCGCGATGGCCACGGTCACCGGCTGCGTCGCGTCGCTGGACAGCTGGCTGGCGATCAGGAACTCATTCCACGAGGAAATGAACGCCAGGATGGCAGTGGTGAAGATCGCCGGCGCTGCCAGCGGCATGATCACCTTCCGGAATGCCTGGCCCTGGGTGCAGCCGTCCACCCGGGCCGATTCCTCCAGTTCCCATGGCATCTCGCGGAAGAACGAGGTCATGGTGTAAACCGTCAGCGGCAGCACGAACGAAATGTTTGGAATGATCAGCGCCTGGTACGTGCCCATCCAGCCGATGTTGGTGAACAGCTGGAACAGCGGGGTGATCAGGGCAACGCCGGGGAACATCGAGGCTCCCAGGATGAAGCCGAGCACGAGGTACTTGAACCGGAAGTTCAACCGTGCCAGGGCATAGGCTGCGAACACACCGATCAGCAGCGACACGATCGTCACCACGCCACCGATGAACACACTGTTGAGCAGTGCCTGGCCAAACCTGTTGCCGAATGACGTGTCGAAGGCGGTCCTGAAGTTATCCAGCGTCACGTGGGTGGGGAGGATCGAAGTGTCGTAGGTGAAGCCGACCTCGCGGAAGGCGGTCACCACCATCCAGTAGGCCGGTGCCAGGCACCAAATCAGGATGACGATGGCACTGATGTAGGTCCTGCCCTGGGCCCACTTCTCCCGGTTCTGGGCAGCCTTGCGGCCCTTGTCCTGGCGGGCACGAAGCGCTGTGGCGTCAGCCGTTGCCGAGGTCATTTCTTCCCCTTTCCTGTGGCGCCGCTCTGTTCAACGACATTTGCCCCAAGGAAGCGGACAAAGATGAAGGCGACGAGGAAGATGATGATGAAGGTAATGGTGGACAGCGCGGCCGCAGAATTGAAGCCTTGCCTGATTTGGTTGATGACCAGGATGGACAGCGTGGTGGTGTTGTTCGCCCCGCCCGTCAGGATGTACGGCAGGTCGAACATGCGCAGCGCATCCAGGGTGCGGAAGAGGATTGCCACCATCAGCGCCGGCTTGACCAGCGGCAGAGTGATCATCCTGAACCGCTGCCACGCGGTGGTGCCGTCCACCTTGGCCGCTTCATAGACCTCTGCCGGAATCATCTGCAGGCCGGCGAGGATCAGCAGCGCCATGAACGGCGTGGTCTTCCACACGTCGGCGATGATCACAGCCCACTTGGCCGGCCACTCGCTGCCCGTCCACAGGATGGTGGTGTTGAACAGCTTGTTGGCGATGCCTTCGAAGGCGAAGATGAAGAACCAGAGCTTGGCCGTGACGGCAGTGGGGATGGCCCACGGCACCAGGACGGCTGCGCGGACCATGCTGCGGCCGCGGAATTCGCGGGCCATGATCATGGCCATCCAGAAGCCGAGGACGGTTTCCAAGGCGACCGTCACGATGGTGAAGAAGAACGTCGTGGCGGTGGCGGACCAGAACTGCCCACCCAGCGTGCCCGGCGGGCAGGCAACGGTCCCGCCGTCCGGCGCCGCACACTGCTGCGCCAGCCAGTTCACGTAGTTCTGGATGCCTGCCGAGCCGCCTGCGGTGAAGAGGCCGGTAGCCGGATCCAGGCCGGCGTCCTTCTGGAAGGACATGACGATCGCGCTGATGATCGGGTAAACGATCACAATGCCAAGGGCGACGACGGTCGGGGCGAGCAGCCAGGCCGCCCAGCGTCCCTGGCTGGCGATCCGGTTGTCCTCCCCAACACCCTTGGGGCCGTGATGGACGGGGGTGCCGCCCGACGCCGGTGCTTTGACCGGCGTCGGGCCTAGTTCGGTTGCCATGGCAGAACTACGATCCCGCACCGGCGGATTCGATGGACTTCTGCATGTCGGAAAGTGCTGATTCCACTGTCTTCTCTCCCTTGATAGCGGAGTATGCGTTGTCTTGGATTGCCTTGGTGACAGCCGGGTAGAAAGGCGTGACCGGACGCGGAACGGCGTTCTCGATGGACGTCTTCAGGACCGGCAGGTAGGGCAGCTTGGCTACCAGTTCCTGGTCCTCGTAGAGCTTGCCAAGGACCGGAGCAAGGGAACCCTGCGTAGCGTAGAACTTCTCAGTTTCCTCGGAGGTCATGAACTTCAGGAAGTCAAGAGCGGTGGCCTTGTTCTTGGAGTAGACGCTGACCGCCAGGTTGTGGCCGCCGAGTGAGGATGCACCGGGGCCGTCCTTGCCCGGCAGTGCCGCCAGGCCGGTCTTGTCCTTCACTGCGGACGAACCTTCAGTGGTGATCAGGTTGAAGGCGTAAGGCCAGTTGCGCAGGAACAGGAGCTTGCCGCTCTGGAATGCCTGGCGGCTGTCCTCTTCCTTGTAGGTGATGGCTTCCTTGGGGATGTTGCCGTTCGCGTAGGCCTTTGCCAAATTCTCGAGGCCGGCCTTGGCCTCGGCCGTGTTCAGGTCGGGCTTTCCTTCCTTATTCAGGACGGAGCCGCCGGCGGAGTTGATGGCTTCCGAGGCGTTCACGGTGAGGCCCTCGTACTTGCTGAACTGGCCTGCATAGCAGCCGATGCCATTGGCCTGGGCAATGGAGCACATGCCCATCATCTCGTCCCAGGTCTTGGGCGGGGTGGGGACCAGGTCCTTCCGGTAGTACAGGATGCCGCCGTCGGAAGTCTGCGGGGCTGCGTACAGGGTGCCCTTGTAGGTTGCGCTCTCCACGGTGGGCTTGAGCATGGCGCCGGTGTCGATCGCCATCTTGTCCTTGAGCGGCTGCAACCAGCCCTTTGCTGCAAATTCTGCGGTCCACACAACGTCCACATCCACAACGTCGTAGTCGGACTGCTTCGCCTGGAAGTGCTGGACGATGTCGTCGTGCTGCTGGTCTGCCTGGTCGGTCTGTTCCTTGAAAGTGACCTTTTCATTGGGGTGTGCGGCGTTCCACTTATCCACCAGGGGCCGGACGACATTGCTGTTGTCTTTGCCCTGGACGTAGGTGATGGGGCCGCGGCCGTCGAGGTTGGCGTCAGCGTCGCTGCCTCCACCGCCACCGCTGGTGCCCCCTCCACCTCCGCCGCCGCAGGCGGACAACGTCAGGGCCAGAATGCCGGCAGTGGCAGCCGGAAGCAGGAATCTAGGGGTTTTCATTAGCTTGAAGCTCCTCGCTGAGTGACAAGTAAGTCGACAGTGCGCTTGCTAGGTGAGGTTGATGTGGTGACCATCACACTAGTAAGGTTGCTGTGACCAATGCAAGCGTTTACATCAAAAAGTTATCTGAGGGGAACCAAATGTCCAACCCACCCGTTCCCGCAGCGTCCGGGGCATCGGGCCCCTGGTGGGCCGACGCCGTCGTCTACCAGATCTACCCCCGCTCCTTCGCTGACGGCAACGGTGACGGGATGGGCGATCTGCCCGGGGTGGTGGACCGGCTTCCCTACCTTGAGCAACTGGGGGTCGACGCCATCTGGCTGTCACCGTTCTATAAGTCGCCGCAGGCCGACGGCGGATACGACGTCGAAGACTACCGCCAGGTGGACCCCCTCTTTGGTTCCCTGGCTGACTTCGATGCGATGTTGCAGGATGCTCACCGCCGCGGCATGAAGGTCATTGTGGACCTGGTGCCGAACCATACCTCCGACGAGCACGCCTGGTTCAAGGCGGCCCTTGGGGCAGCCCCGGGAAGTCCGGAACGTGACCGCTACATGTTCCGGGACGGCAGGGACGAGGTTCCTGGCTCCGGGGACGGGAAGCGTGCACCAAACAACTGGAAGTCCGTCTTCGGCGGCCCCGCATGGAGCCGGGTGACCGAGGCTGATGGCTCCCCCGGCCAGTGGTACCTCCACCTCTTCGATTCCAAGCAGCCGGACCTGAACTGGGAGAACCCCGAAGTCCAGGAGGAGATGCGTGCCGTGCTGCGTTTCTGGCTGGACCGTGGCGCGGACGGGTTCAGGGTGGACGTGGCCCACGGCCTGGTGAAGGAAGCAGGACTTCCCGACTGGGAAGGCGTGGCCGCAATGGTGGAAGGCACGGTCAGGCCTCACATGGACAGCCACCTGCCCGGTGACGCCCCCGGCGCCCACACCGATGCAGAGGAACCGCACCGTGCCGTATCCCCCATGTATCCCCCCTCCCCGTTCTTCGACCAGGACGGCGTTCACGAAATCTACCGGGACTGGCACCGTGTCCTGGCCGAATACGGCGGCGACCGGATGATGGTGGCAGAGGCATGGGTGGAACCGGCCGAACGCCTGGCCCGGTACGTCCGTCCGGACGAGATGCAGCAGGCCTTCAACTTCGACTTCCTGCTGGCAGGCTGGGATGCCGAACGCATGTCCGAAGCCATTGAAGCGTCCCTGGCGGCGGCAGCGTCGGTGGGTGCCCCCAGCACCTGGGTGCTCAGCAACCACGACACCGTCCGGCACACCTCGCGGTTCGGGCTCAAGGACCCCACCACCTTTCCTAAGGGCATAGCGGCCGACGACGAACAGCCGGATGCCTCCCTGGGCCTGGCACGGGCCCGCGCCGCCACCCTGGTTGCGCTGGCGCTGCCCGGGTCAGCCTACGTATACCAAGGTGAAGAACTCGGGCTTCCGGAGCACACCACGCTCCCGGCCGAGGCGAGGCAGGACCCCACTTTCTTCCGCACGCGCGGTGCGGAAACCGGACGGGACGGATGCCGGGTCCCGCTGCCCTGGGCAGAGGACCAGCCCGGATTTGGCTTCTCCAGCACGCACGGCGGTCATGCAGCGCAGCCGTGGCTGCCGCAACCGGAGAGCTTCGGTCCGCTGGCTGCCGACCAGCAGGACGGCGAGGAAGGCTCAACCCTGGAGCTGTACCGGGCAGCGATCAGGTTCCGGTCAGCCCGGCGCCTGGGCCTGGGGTCCGTGGAATGGACCGACGAGCATGCCCCGGACAGCGGCCTGCTGGCGTTCCGGAACGGGGACGTCCTGGTGGTGGCCAACATGGGGTTCGCTTCGGCTCCTGTGCCGGAGGGATACTCGGTGGCGCTCTCCAGCGGTCCGGAACCCGCCGAAGAGTGGGCCGGGATGCGGGAGGTTCCCGTGGACTGCACGGTTTATCTGCAACGGGAGTAACCCGCTCAGCGCACCCGCTCGGCCCGGCCGAAACGTGTCCGGGCACCGGCTCCGATATGGATCAGGACGGGGGTCTCCTTGCCTACGACGGATTCCAGGGCACTAACTAGCCCGGATACTTCGGCGGCAAGCAGGTGCGGCGCCACTCCCTGCCGCGGCATCAGCCGGACCTTCAGGGCGGGTGACCCTTTGACTTCGTAAGTGGTGACTGTAGCGCCGGCCAGGTCCGGGCGTCCTTCCAAGGCGTGCTTGAGGGCCTGTTCCGCCACGCCGCCGCCGATCCGGACGTCGCCGGGAACGTCGCCGGGATCGTATTCGGCGGCCAGCAGGTTGGATCGGCCCTTGCCCTGCTGGGCGACCCAGGCCACCATCAGCCCGATGAGCACCAGCAGCGCCAGCGCAATGACGATCCACAGCCAGCTCTCGCTCCGCCCTGGGAACCGGGTTGAGTTAAAGGCCTGGCTGGCTCCGTTCCACAGGCCACCTGACCAGTTGTGCCACCAGGGGCCCACCGCCGGTATGGTGGCCAGCAGTACCAACAGGCCGCCGGCCGCCAGCAGGATCAGGCCAAAGACAGAGAGCAGGATGCGGTTAAGCAGTGCGGGTGTGCTGTTCATGCCCCGATCACCCCGGATGACGTCACATTAACCTGGACTTCGGGATCTGGATCGAGCAGCATCTGGTCCAGTTCATCGCGGACAGCCGCCAACACCAGGTCCTGGTTCACCGGCACCCCGGACGTGGGGCGGACGTTCACCAGCACCGTACGCTGGGAGACCACCACCATGACCTGTTCCGGGGTGACGTTGGCCGCCAGCCGCGCCCGGCGGGCCAGCGAGGAGGCGATGACTTCATCATCCACGACTACGGCCGGAAGGCCCTCCCCCTCCGCGCCCAGCAACCGGTGGCGGGCACGCCGTCCGGGCAGGATGCCGTTGAGGAGGAAAATCAGTCCAAGCATGGCCAGCACCGCGCCGATCGCGGCCAGCAGCAGCGATGGCAAATCTGCTGGAAGATCCACGATGCGCTGGGCCGCCACTTGGGGCTCGATCAGCCAGGCCGGCTGGCCCACGGCGTGCACTCCAGCCTCAAGAACCCCGTAGGCGGCCAGCACCATGACCAGGACAGCGGCGGCCGTTGCCACCGCCGCCCGTGACGAGTGGGTTTCGCGGTACAGGATCCGGCGCATGTCCGGCCCCGGGTCTTTCCGGTGCCGGGAGTCGGGCGGGCGGTTTTCGACGCTGCTGCTCACTGCACCCTTCCTCCGTGGCTGATCCTTGCCCCGCTGATGCGGATGTCCACCCGGCTCAACCGGGAACCGCTGAGTTCCGAGACGGTTGCCAGGATGCGCGCCTTGGCCGCAACCGTGCGGTCCCAAATGGAACCCCCGGCCGCCGTGACTTTTGATGGATCACGCTGCACGGACGGCAGCGGCGGGATGCTGATGGGCGTGACGAGTGATAAGGCCAGCAGGCCATCGTCGTCCGCCCACTCCGCCCGCACGTCCTGCGGCTCGACACCCAGCGCCTGGGCGGCGGCCACCTTGGCGAGGCTGGTCAGTGCCTGGGTGCTGATCCGGTTATGGCCGCTGAACGCCTGCCCCCGGACAGCCGGCGCGGGCGCGCTCATGAGGACGAGCGCCGTCCGGTGATGGCGTCGAACACGCCGCGCAGGTCCAGCTTCCCTTCCGCAGCGCGGCCCAGGAGGGCGCCGATGGCCATGAAGAGCAATGAAACGAGGAAGCCCCAGAGCCCGAACTGCAGGGACATGAATGCCACGAAGGCCCCCAGCGCCGTGCCTGCAACAGTAAGGTTCACAGCAGCGCCTCCCTTTCGGAAGCACCGGAGGCGGTGGGTTTGACCGGTGGCGGCACGTAGACATCGGTGATTTCGACGTTCACCTCGATGACCTGCAGCCCCACCAGTTCCTCAACGGCGCGGTAGACGGCGGCGCGGACCTCGTTCGCCAGTGAATGCAGTGGCGTGCCGTAGCTTGCCACCAGGCTGATGTCCACGGCCACCTGGGTTTCGCCGACCTCGGCGCGGACCCCGGCAGCGTGGTCCGAGCTTCCGACGGCGTCGCGGATCGCTCCCAGCGCGCGGGAGGGCCCCGACCCCAGGGAGTAGACACCGGGTACGGCCCGCGCCGCGATCCCTGCCACCTTGGCGACGGCTGTCTCGGAGATGACGGTGCGGCCCAGGCCAGGGACCGGGTTGCCCACAGGACGGCGCTGCACCACGGCATCGGGTTGTGGGTTCTGGTATTCCATCAGGCACTCCCCCTTCTGTTGCTTCCACCCTATCCCTAGCCTGTGACAGATGTGTTGGAAACTCAGCGGGCGAGGCAACGGGAAGCGCAACTGCCGGGTTAAAAGGACCCAGGCGGGGAAGCCCCCAAGGACATCCCCGCCTGGGCGGTGTGTTGCAGCAATCAGCGGCAGCCTACTTGTAGAGGCCTTCGCCGCCGACCCTGACGTTGGTGGGCAGGTAGCCGAACGGGCCGAGGCCGTTCTGGCCGAAGCTGCGGTCTACCTGGGTCACACCGTTCTTGAAGTTGATCTTCACGGTCGGCGACAGCGATCCGCCGCGCACGCCATTGACGTTGTCGATGAACGACTGCACCAGGCCACCCGGCTGCACGTAGTGCGAGTAGGCCTGGAACTGGCGTCCGTTCTGCTGGCCCGAGATGGTCCCGCTCGGGTTGTTCGCGGGCAGGTTCAGGTCCGTCGGGGAGCCAAGGGCCAGGCCGGAGTTGTTGACGGGCTGGAAGTCGGAGCGGACGCCGTCGCCCACGAAGCCGTACACACCGTCGGGGCCGCGCATTCCGGCCGCGTAGGTGAACTGGTGGCTGATCGTGTACAGGTAGTACTTGTTCTTGCCGTTTTCGTTCTGGATGAAGATCTGCGGACGCTCGGTCTGGTCGTTCACGCAGTTGGCGGAGAGGATCGGCGGCAGGAAGGACCACTTGGTGAGGTCCTTGTTGTCTGCCACTGCCAGGCCAACGTTCGCGGTCTGGTAGTTGGCACCGCTGTTCTGGACGTCGCTGACGTTCTCTGCCTGCGGATCGCCCGGGCGGTAGCCCAGGTCCTCACCCTTGCACTGGTAGTCGCCGCGGTTGCCGGCGGTGTTGCCTTCGAAGACCATGAAGGTCTTGCCCGGGTGGGCGGGGTCGGCAAAGGTGTACGGGTCACGGAACGCGAAGCCCGGGTTCTGCGCCTTGGTCTGGTACATGTTTCCGTCCGGCTCCAGCAACTTGGTGTGCTCGAAGCCATCGAAGGTCACACCGTTCTGGTCGGCGTGGATGTTGCCCAGGGCCTTGGCAATCGCCGCGTCCGGGGCGATGCCCCCGCCGCCTGCGTTGCGTTCCGCCACGTCGTAGAAGGTGGTGGCGGTGTAGAACACGTTGACGTGGTTGCCCTGCATCAGGCGGGTGGAACCGGACCATTCCGTGTTGCCGATGGAGGTGTTGTCCAGGAACAGGTGTCCGCCGTAGTTCCACTTGTCCTTGGCCGGATCGGCGTTGGTCTTGCGGAAGAAGTAGCCGATCCGGGCATTCCAGTGGCGCTGGTCGAAGCCGTAACCGGCGTGGCGGTCGGCAACGAGGGAGAAGACGACGTCCCAGCCCTTGTAGCTGATCTGGTTGGCGTTCTCGTCCGTCAGTGACCAGGTGTCCCACACCCAGACGTCGTCGTTCATGGCCGGGAAGTCCTCGGGGATCTCCGGCATGGAGACATCCGGGCTCATCGAGTTCTGGCCCGGTGCGACATTGGGGTCGCTTTGCGCCATGATCTGCTTGGCGTCCGCGCGGGTCCACTTGGAGGTGAAGTCCGACGCCGGGTCGAAGGCCTGCTGGGTATGTTCGGTGGGGAGGGCGAACCCTGGGGTGGGCGCCGGCAGCTCCTGGCTGGCTGGGGGATCCGCCGGCTCATTGGCCTGGGCGGAGGGGACTGCCAGGAAGGCGGAGGCCGCTACGGCCGCGGCCAGTGCTGCGGCGGCGGGGCGCCACCGCAGCATCCGGTTCTGAGGGTGCTTGTGCATTGTTGCTCTTCTCGCGGAGTGGTAACTGTTCGGGGAAGACGGGCGGATGCCCTTGGCCCTCTGCCACTCCGGCGCTCCGACAACACCGCAGGCGGCATCGGGGACGCCGTTGTGTGTCGAGGAAAACAGGGTCTGGGTAGGACCCTGGGAACACCCGGGAAGGACAAGCCATCCCGGGCCGCGCTCCACGCTAGGCGGCCTCCGGAGGGCATTTCAAACCGTGTTTCGGCGGGCAAAAACTGCTACCCGCCGGTAGCGCGCAAACGCTTACGCAAGCCAACACGCGCGCGTGCCACAACGGTTTGGCATGAGTCAAATGTTTCACCGAGCGTTCAAATCTTTTAGTCAGCAGGCGATGTTTTGTTGTGTTCGCCACGTCCTGGCCCTACCTGCGGGGCGGCATTGATGGCATTCCGGCGCAACCGCAGAGGCTGGTTCGCAGAGCGGGACCTTCAAGGTTCTGTTTGCCGAAGAGGGTTAGGATTCCAGGTCTGGGAAAGCCCGCGGCGGCGGCGCCGGCTTCGGCGGAGCGCCTTGTTCCGTGCCCCGCACTGGAGGGAAGGACTTTTGGGTTAAAAGAAGAAAAGCACCAGTTCCGAAGAACTGATGCTTCCCAGTGGTGGCTCCGACCGGCGTCGATCCGGTGACCTTTCGATTTTCAGTCGAACGCTCTACCAACTGAGCTACAGAGCCTAGGTGACTAGTCACCTTGAGAGCCGGAATTGCTTCCAACAATCAGAGCGACCCTGACGGGACTTGAACCCGCGACCTCCGCCGTGACAGGGCGGCGCGCTAACCAACTGCGCTACAGGGCCTTGCGTTTCTTGCTTTCGCAGTATCTCTACCGCTTTTTTCAAGGCTTCCAGCCTACCAGACTTTTTTAGCCTGTTTGACCAGTTCCTTGCGTACCCCCAACGGGATTCGAACCCGTGCCGCCGCCGTGAAAGGGCGGTGTCCTAGGCCGCTAGACGATGGGGGCCAGAACCGTCCGGAGCAAAATAAAAGGCGTAAAGCGAGGCTTTGCGTCTTTGTCCTTTGCGTTTCTCCGAACTGGACTCAACAACTATAGGGGCTAACCGGGAATAATCCAAAATCGGCCGAAAACACCGCCAACAGGGGGCTCCTCGGGCGAAGATGGACGGATGGATGCCGTTGCAGCGCTCAATGAGATTGCTTTCTGGCTGGAGCGCGGACGCGCCGCCACGTTCAAGGTCCAGGCCTTCCGGAAGGCCGCGGCGGCCATCAGCGCCCTGTCCCCTGATGAGGTGGCCGAACGCGCCCGGACGGGCCGGTTGAAATCCATGAAGGGCATCGGGGACCGGACCTTCGCGGTGATCCGCCAGGCAGTGGACGGGCAGGTTCCGGACTATCTGTCCGACCTCCGCGAAAAAGGCGCCGAGCCGCTGGCTTCCGGCGGGGCCAACATCAGGGACGCACTTCGGGGCGACCTGCACAGCCACAGCGAGTGGTCCGACGGCGGCTCCCCCATCGAGCTGATGGTGGACGCCGCGGGCGTACTGGGCCGGGAGTACCTCGCCCTGACCGACCACTCCCCCAATCTCACGATCGCGAACGGTTTGTCCGCCGGGCGGCTCCTTGACCAACTGGATGTGGTGGAAGCCCTCAACAGCAACGGCAACCCCACCCGGCTCCTGACCGGAATCGAGGTGGACATCCTCGAATCCGGTGAACTCGACCAGGAACCCTACCTGCTGGACCGCCTGGACATCGTGGTGGCCAGCGTCCACTCGAAGCTCCGCGCAGACCGCAAGACCATGACCAAGCGGATGCTGGGCGGCATCACGGACCCGCACACCAACGTCCTGGGCCACTGCACGGGGCGCCTGGTGGAGGGCGGCCGCGGGACCCGGCCGCCGTCGGAATTCGATGCCGGCGAAGTGTTCGCGGCCTGCGCGGAGCACAACGTCGCGGTGGAGATCAATTCGAGGCCGGAGCGGCAGGATCCGCCTGATGCGTTGATCCAACTGGCCCTGGAAGCGGGCTGCCTGTTTTCGATCGACAGCGACGCCCATGCACCCGGGCAGCTGGATTTCCTGCAGTACGGCGCCGAACGTGCAGCCCGCAACGGTGTCCCGGCAGAGCGGATCATCACCACCTGGCCTGTGGAAAAGCTGCTCGACTGGGCGTCGGCAAAGTAAGGTCCCGCCGGCCAGGTTGGGGAACCGGTCACTTGCGCGGTGGCCGATTTCCGCCAGCGGACGTTCCCACCGCCCGATACATTGGCTTTATGCCCTCCCCCAAAGCCACGCGCCAGCCTCTGACTGCCACGCCTTCCCCGGCGTCCCCGGTCAAGGCTCTGGGGGTGGCGGCCATGGCTGTCACCGTCGTGCTGTGGGCTTCGGCGTTCGTGGGCATCCGGGCCATCGGCCCCAACTTCTCACCCGGCTCCCTGACGCTCGGCCGGCTGGCGATTGCCGCCGTCGTCCTGGCTTTCCTGGTCCTGCCGCAGCTGTGGAAGAGCCGGACGCTGCCCCGGGGCCGGGAATGGCTGCCCATCCTCGCCTACGGTGTGATGTGGTTTGGCGGCTACAACGTGGCCTTGAACGCCGCTGAGCACGTCCTGGACGCCGGGACCAGCGCCCTGCTGATCAATGTGAACCCCATCCTGGTGGCCATCATGGCCGGGATCTTCCTCAAGGAAGGCTTCCCGCGGTGGCTGCTGATTGGAAGCACAGTGGCCTTCGCCGGGGTTGCCCTGATCGCCCTGGGGTCCGGGCAACCCCGCAGCGCGGGGGAAAGTACGACGGCGGACCTGGCGGGAGTGGCGCTTTGCCTCCTTGCCGCCGTGCTCGCCGCAGTCAGCGTCATCATCCAGAAGCCCGTGGTGCGGAAGATCCCCGCCGCCCAGGCGACGTGGTTCGGCATCGTGGTGGGTGCGGTGTGCTGCCTCCCCTTTGCCGGACAGCTGGCCTCCGAGGTCCAGGCCGCTCCGCCGCAGGCCACGTGGGCGCTGGCCTACCTGGGCGTGTTTCCCACAGCCATCGCCTTCACCACGTGGGCGTACGCGTTGTCCCTGATTGACGCCGGAAAGCTTGCCGCCACCACCTACCTGGTTCCCGGGACCACTGTCTTGATCTCGTGGCTCCTGCTGGGTGAGATACCCACCGCTTGGGGCCTGGTGGGCGGCGTTGTGTGCCTCGTGGGGGTGGGACTGACCCGGCGGCGGACCCGGCAGCCGCGCAGCAAGCAGCTCCGCGGCTAGA
>NZ_JBYQFR010000023.1:0-35853 GCF_058266945.1 Arthrobacter sp. E70
ACGACGCCACGGCATCGAGCGTCCCCAAGGCCTTCAGCTCCTCCGCGAACACGGCAGCAGCCCGCATCGGCCCCACGGTATGCGAAGAAGAGGGGCCAATACCGATCGAAAACAGATCAAAAACGCCGACTGCCATGCTGGTTCCTAACTAAAACTGTGTTCTGGTCACTCTGAGTGGTTGGGGTGGTGCGGGCAGGACATCCCCCGCGTGCCTGGGCCCACGCCGTCAGGGTTCCCTGGCCGAGCTTGCGAGGCGAGGGGGACGGTGGGGAGCACGCTGCCGGATGCCCCGCCCACTCCGAAAGTTCGTCACCCGGGCGAACAACAGGATGGGCGTTAACACGTGCTCCAACAGTCGGGCGGGGTTGGGGAAAACACACGCACGTTAGCCGGTCCCTCCCACTTCGTGTACGCCGAGCCGTGTCCGTTGCATGACGTAACGTCCGCACGAGGGGCCGGCGGAGCCGGACTTTTCGAAAGCGTGCGTCAGAGCGAGGAACGAGCAGCACGCGTGAAAATGCCCGGTCCGCCGGTCCCGAAGGTGACCACGGCACCGAGAGGCCAAGGTGACCACGGTGGAGCACCAAGAGCTACTTGAGGCGCTTATAGAACGGGAGGTCGACGACTTCGAACGGTTTGGCCTTGCCGCGCAGGTCGATGTCCAAGGCGGTGCCCGGGGCGGCGTGTTCGACGTCGACGTAGGCCATGGCAATCGGGTAGCCGAGGGTGGGCGAGGGCTGGCCGGAGGTGACCTCGCCCACCGTCGCGCCGTCCTTGAGGACCGGGTAGTGTGCCCGTCCTGCACGGCGGCCCCCGCCTTTGAGCCCGACGAGGCGGCGGCCGGAGCTGCTGCCGGCGCCGGCTTCCTTTTTGGCGGCCAGTGCAGCCTTCCCGACGAAGTCGCCTTCCTTGGAAAGCGCGACGACGGGCCCCAGTCCGGCGGCGAACGGGTCACCCTGCAGGGAGAGTTCATTGCCGTACAGCGGCATGCCGGCTTCAAGGCGGAGGGAGTCGCGGGCAGCCAGCCCGGCGGGGGTCAGCTCCCCCTCGTCGGCGATGGCGACGAACGCCTGCCACAGCGCCGCGGCATCCTGGTTGGCCACGAAGATTTCGAACCCGTCCTCGCCCGTGTAGCCGGTGCGCGCCAGCAGGAGCTCGAGGCCGGCGCCGTTGACCAGGAAGGGCACCTCCACTGCGGCGTAGTACTTGAGGTCGGTGACGTCTGCGTGCCGTGCTGCGGGGACCAGGCGCAGCAGGAGGTCCTGGGCTTTGGGGCCCTGGACGGCGATCAGGGACGTGGCGGCAGAGGCATCCTCCACCGTGACATCGAACCCGGCGGCCCGTTCCTGCAGGGCTGCGGCGACGACGGCGGCGTTCCCGGCGTTGGGAACCACCAGGAAGACGTCGGTACCGTCCTGCGCGGCCGGACGGCGGTAGGTGATGAGGTCATCGATGATGCCGCCGTCGGCGTTGCAGATCAGGGAATACTTGGCCTTGCCCACGGCCATGGCGGAAATCTTTCCCACCAGGGCGTAGTCGAGGAAAGCGGCAGCCTGGGGCCCGGTGACCCAGACCTCCCCCATGTGGGAGAGGTCGAACAGGCCGGCCGTCTTGCGGACGGCGTGGTGTTCGGCCAGTTCGGAGCTGTACTTCAGGGGCATCTGCCAGCCACCGAAGTCGGTGAAGGAGGCGCCCAGTTTCTTGTGTTCGTCGTACAGTGCGGTGTACTTCTCGGTCATGGTCCCGGTCCTTAGTTTTCGAACTCTTCGAGGGGCGGGCAGGAGCAGATCAGGTTCCGGTCGCCGGCGGCGCCGTCGATCCGGCCCACGGGCGGGAAGTACTTGTCCTGCTTGTGGTGGGCGGGGAACGCGGCCTGCTCACGCGGGTAGGCGCGGTCCCAGTCGGAGCTGACGACGGCGGCTGCCGTGTGGGGTGCGCGGCGCAGCGGCGAGTCCGCGACGGCAAAGTCGCCGTTGGCCACCTGGTCGATTTCCTTGCGGATGGTGATCATCGCCTCGATGAAGCGGTCGATCTCGGCAAGGTCCTCGGACTCCGTGGGCTCCACCATCAGCGTTCCCGCCACTGGGAACGCGAGGGTGGGGGCGTGGAAGCCGAAGTCGATGAGGCGCTTAGCCACATCCTCGGCAGTGACGCCGGTCTTGGCGGTGAGGGCGCGTAGGTCCAGGATGCACTCGTGCGCCACCAGGCCGCCCTCTCCCGTGTAGAGGACGGGGAAGTACTCGTTCAGGCGCGAGGCAACATAGTTGGCGGCGAGCAGCGCGGACTTGGTGGCCTCGGTCAGGCCTTCACCGCCCATGAGCTTCACGTACGCCCAGGAGATGGGCAGGACACCGGCCGAGCCGAAGCGGGAGGCGGAAATCGGCACGTCGGCGGCACCCGACCCGGCATTCCAGGTGTTTGCGTCGCCCGGCATGAACGGCGCCAGGTGGGCCTTGGCAGCGACCGGTCCGACGCCCGGCCCGCCACCGCCGTGCGGGATGCAGAAGGTCTTGTGCAGGTTCAGGTGCGAGACGTCGCCGCCGAACTTGCCCGGCTGGGCGAGGCCAACAAGGGCGTTGAGGTTGGCACCGTCGATGTAGACCTGGCCACCGGCGGCGTGCACGGCGTCGCAGACTTCGCGGACGTCGCCGTCGTAGACGCCGTGCGTGGACGGGTAGGTGATCATGATGCAGGACAGCGCGTCCCGGTTCGCTTCGATCTTGGCCTCGAGGTCGGCGTGGTCGATCGTGCCGTCTGCCGCGGTGGCGACGACGACGACCTTCATGCCGGCAAGCACGGCCGAGGCGGCGTTGGTGCCGTGGGCCGAGGCCGGGATCAGGCAGACGTTGCGCTGCTGGTCTCCGCGGGAGTGGTGGTAGCCGCGGATGGCCAGCAGGCCCGCGAGTTCGCCCTGGGACCCGGCGTTGGGCTGGATGGACACCTGGTCGTAGCCGGTGATGGCGGTCAGGTCAGCTTCCAGGTCGGTGATGAGTTCGCGCCAGCCTGCGGTCTGGGAATCCGGGGCGAACGGGTGGATTGAGGCGAACTCGGGCCAGGAGATGGCTTCCATTTCGGCGGTGGCGTTCAGCTTCATCGTGCACGAGCCCAGCGGGATCATGGTGCGGTCCAGGGCCAGGTCACGGTCGGAGAGCTTGCGGATGTAGCGCAGGAGCTGGGTTTCTGAGCGGTGGGTGTTGAACACCGGGTGCTGCAGGTAGTCGGAGGAACGCTCGACGCCGGCTTCCAGTGCAAAGCCTTCGCTCCCGGCCACGGTGGCGCCAAAGACGTCCGCGACCTCGGCGACGATGGCCGCCGTCGTCGTTTCGTCCAGGGAGATGCCCACGGTGTCGGCGTCGACACGGCGCAGATTGATGCCGCGCGCCTCGGCATCGGCAACAACCGCAGCTGCACGGCCCGGGACCCGGACAGTCAGGGTGTCGAAGAAGCTCCGGTGGGCCACGTCGATTCCGGCGGCCTCGAGGGAGGCCGCGAGGGTGCGCGCGTGGCTGTGAGCGGTCTCGGCGATCGCCTTCAGCCCGTCCGGGCCGTGGTAGACGGCGTACATGGAGGCAACGATGGCCAGGAGCGCCTGGGCGGTGCAGATGTTGGACGTGGCCTTCTCGCGGCGGATGTGCTGCTCACGGGTCTGCAGCGCCAGCCGGTAGGCCGGGACGCCGGCGTCGTCCTTGGACACACCCACCAGGCGGCCGGGCAGGGAGCGTTCCAGGCCCTTGCGGACAGCCATGTAGGCAGCATGCGGGCCACCGAAGAACAGCGGGACGCCGAAGCGCTGGGCCGAGCCGACGGCGATGTCGGCCCCCTGCTCGCCGGGAGGGGTGATCAGGGTCAGGGCCAGTAGGTCGGCGGCCACCGTCACCAGCGCATCCCGTTCCTTGGCGGCGGCGATCACGGCGGACTGGTCCCACACCCGGCCGGAGGCGCCCGGCTGCTGCAGCACGATGCCGTTGATGTCGCCGTCGGGCAGGCCCTGGGACAGGTCCGCGACCTCCACCTCAAAGCCGAGCGCCTCGGCACGGCCCTTGACGATCGCAATGGTCTGCGGCAGCACGTCGATGTCCAGGACGGTCTTGCCCTCGGCGGCGGGCTTGGTCTTGTTGGACCGGCGCATCAGCAGCACGGCCTCTGCCACTGCCGTGGCTTCATCGAGCAGCGACGCGTTGGCGATGGGCAGGCCCACCAGGTCCTGGACCATGGTCTGGAAGTTCAGCAGTGCCTCCAGCCGGCCTTGGGAAATTTCGGGCTGGTAGGGCGTGTAGGCGGTGTACCAGGCCGGGGATTCCAAAATGTTCCGGCGGATCACCGGCGGCGTCACGGTGTCGTAGTAACCCTGGCCGATCAGCTGCACGGCGGTCTTGTTCTTCCCGGCGAGCTTCCGCAGCTCCGCGAGGACCTCAACCTCGCTGAGGGCGTCCTGGAGCCGAAGGGCGGTTTCCTGGCGGATGACCTGGGGAACGGCGGTGTCCACCAGGGAGTCGACGCTGTCGTACCCGACGGCCTTGAGCATGGTCTCGACGTCGGCCTGGCGGCGCGCGCCGATATGGCGGTCTACGAAGGTGGTGGAGGCTGAACTAACCGACACGAAGGAACTCCATTTACTCAGGCGGCGCAGGGTACGCCACAGCGATTCGGGTTCCTCCCCGCTCTGTATTGGACCTGAGAGTTTCCGCGTTGCCTGCCTGGACAGGACCCGCTTGCACCGTCGGTGAGCACAGCAGCTTTCCACTCCCGACAGGGTGGCAGGGAACGCTGCCTGCTACTTTCCAGAGGTGCCTCGCCGCGGCGGTACAGGGGCCTGCGAGATTCCTGGGGAGGGTTTGCTCCTACGGCGCCTGCCTGTACTTCCGGCAGGACTCTCCCGCCGCAGATCAAAGGCTATTCATTTGGATTTTGCGGGAACACTGAGGCTCCCACAGCGCTTAATTCTCCTACGCGGGAGCCCGCGGGGCAAATGGTTCCTACCGCCGGAGCCGCTCCAGCGCGGCCAGCAACTCGTCCACGTCCGCCGCCGCTCCACCTTCGGGAACCGGCCCCACGGAGAGCATGGCGTTAAAGTACAGGCCGTCGCCCATGTACAGCACGGCCTTGGCCAGGGCGGGCCCTACATCCGCGGCGATCTCGTCGAGCCAGCGCCGCTGGATTGCGGCAAACCGCCGCCTCGTTTCTTCGTGCGCCACCTCGGCAAGCCGGGTGGCTGCCACGATGGCCCGGTCCAGGGGCGTGTCCGCCCAGACCGAGGACCTGATGAAGTAGGCCGCGGCTCCTTCGGGAGCTTCGGCCATCGCGTCCGCGTCCGCGCCGGCCAGCACGTCCAGCCGTTCCAGCAGCACCTCGATGAGCGCTTCCTTGTTGGGAAAGTGATAGAGCAGGCCCCCCTTGGACACGCCTGCTTTCCGGGCAACTGCGTCGAGGGTCGCCGCCCTCTCGCCCACCTCGATGAGGAGGGACTCAAAGGCGTCAAGGACGGCATCTCGGGCTACGGGCTTGCGGGGCATGCCTCCCATCATGCCCTTGACCAGGTCGAAACCGGATAATCTGAAACTATACCGTCTGGACGGTATAGTTATTTCCATGACCACTTCGACCAGCTCTCTTGCACCAGGCCAGACGGAGAGCCCCGCGACGCCTTCGCCGAGGCGTGACTGGCTGGCCCTGGCGTTACTGATGTTCCCGGTGCTGCTCGTGGCCGTGGACAACACGGCCCTGACGTTCGCCCTGCCCGCCATCACGCGCGCCCTCGAGCCTTCGGGCGTGCAACTGCTGTGGATCGTGGACGTCTACCCCCTGGTGCTGGCCGGGCTGCTCGTTTCGATGGGAAGCCTGGGTGACCGGATCGGGCGGCGGCGGCTGCTGACCATCGGCAGCACAGGCTTCGCGGGTATCTCTGCCGTCACGGCCTTTGCCCCCAGCGCGGAGTGGCTGATTGCCGGCCGGGGAGCGCTGGGATTTTTCGGCGCCATGCTGATGCCGTCCACCCTGTCACTGATCCGCAACATCTTCCCGGAGCCCGGCCGCCGGCGGCTCGCCGTTGCCATCTGGGCAGCCGGATTCTCCGGTGGCGCGGCCCTGGGGCCGATCTTCGGCGGCTGGTTGATGGAGCAGTTCTGGTGGGGCGCGGTTTTCCTGGTCGCGCTGCCCCTCATGCTTCCCCAGCTGGGGTTCGGACCGGCATTCATTCCCGAATCCAGGGATCCGGCGCCCGGGGCGGTGGACATCCCCAGTGTCCTGCTTTCGATGCTTGCCATGGTTCCCGCGGTGTACGGGATCAAGGAGGTTGCCACCCAGGCCTCCGGCCCGGCGGGCTTTGCCGGCATTGCCTTCGGTGTGGCGATGGGCGCGGTGTTCGTGCGCCGGCAGCACGGCCTCAAGAACCCGCTGCTCGATATGTCCTTGTTCCGGAACAGGGTCTTCAGCATGGCCATCGGCGCCAACATCCTGGCACTGTTTTCCTTCAACGGGTTCATCCTGTTCCTGGCCCAGCACCTCCAGCTGCTCGAAGGAATGACCCCGTCCTCCGCAGGCATCGCGATGATCCCCGCCCTGGCCGCCACCGTGGTGGCGGGACTGGTGGTGGTGCCGCTTGTCCGGAAGGTCCGGCCGGGCTTCGTGGTGGCTGCGGGGCTGGCCTTCAGCGCGGCGGGATACAGCATGGTGGCGTTCGGAAACCACGACGGCGGCCCTTCCGTCCTGCTGGCGGCGCTGCTCATCCTGGCGCTCGGCGTGGGGACGGCGGAAACCATCTCGAACGATCTCATCCTGGGCTCTGCGCCCCAGGAAAAGTCGGGGGCGGCGGCGGCGATTTCGGAAACAGGCTATGAGGTGGGCGCCCTGCTGGGCACGGCGGTGCTGGGGTCGATCCTGACCGCCTCCTACCAGCAAAACCTCCGGCTGCCGGCGGGCGTGGAGGGCGCGCTGCCCGGGCACACCCTCCATAACGCGGGCGAAACACTGGCGGGCGCCATGGACGCCGCAGCAACCCTGCCCGCTCCCCTGGCAGCGGCACTACGGGAGGCGTCAGCGGCCGCCTTTGACTCGGGTGTCCACATCACCGCGGCCATTGGGCTGGTGCTGATGGCCGCGGCGGCGGTCCTTGCCGCCGTCGTGCTTCGAAAGGTCCCGAAAGCCGGTTGACGGGAAATGCGGGCAGCAAAAAGGCGTCCGGCTACGGAGGGTTGCCCCCCGGAGCCGGACGCCCCTGCCGGACTACTTCGAGTCGGCGGTGGTGACGCTTGCGGTTGGCTTCATGTTCTCGGCCTGCACCATCCAGGCGAACTGCTCGAGCCGGGCGATGAACTCGTGCAGGAGATCGGCGGAGGTGGGGTCTTCCTCATCCACTTCGTCATGGACCTTGCGCATGGTGCCAACGGCGGCCTCAAGGGCTGCAACGATCCGCTCAATGGCATCCTTGGTGCTGATCAGCCCTTCGGGGAACTGGGCCAGGCTGGTGGTGTCGGCAACGGTGGAGCTGCGGCCGTCTGGAAGGGCGTGCAGGGCGCGCATGCGCTCGGCGGTGTCATCGGCGAACTGGCGGGCGGCGTCAACGATTTCATCCAGCTGCAGGTGGAGGTCGCGGAAATTAGTGCCCACGATGTTCCAGTGCGCCTGCTTGCCCTGAACGTGGAGTTCGATCAGGTCCGCGAGCACGGCCTGCAGGTTGTTGGTCAGTGTCGGTGAAGCTTTCAATGCATCCTCCTCGATTGGTCCAGTGCTGCCGAGGCTACCAGCGGGGCAGGTGCCGCGGGAGGCGGTTTCTCAGTGAGCTTACTAATTTACGGCGGTCATAAAAGAATGTTGTTCATATTGCGTCTTGCATCACAGGACCGGCACCCCCATACTAAATGAACGCCATTCATATAGTGACTTCGGTCTCACAGCTTCCAGAAAGTGGTGCCATGACAGAGACAATCCGCACCAGTACAGCCAAATCAGGCCCTCATGCCCACGCGCCCTCAACGGGCGGCGTCAGCGACAAGGGACTCAAGGGCGGGCAGCTCGGCCTCCTCGCCGTCGTCGTCCTGGGCATCTCCACCATTGCCCCCGCCTACACCCTCACCAGCGCGCTTGGACCCACCGTCAACGAAGCCGGGCTCCAGCTGCCGGTCATCTTCCTGATCGGGTTCATCCCGATGATCCTGGTATCGCTTGCCTACCGGGAGCTCAATGCCGACTCCCCGGACAGCGGCACCACCTTCACCTGGGTCACCAAGGCCTTCGGCCCGTGGATCGGCTGGATGGGCGGCTGGGGCCTGCTGGCCGCAAACATCATCGTGCTCTCCAACCTGGCCGGTGTCGCCGTCGACTTCTTCTACCTCTTCCTGTCCCAGCTCACCGGTTCCCCGGAACTGGCAGACCTGGCGGACAACAAGGCGCTGAACGTGCTCACGTGCTTTATCTTCGTGGCACTGGCCGTCTGGGTCAGCTACCGCGGCCTGCACACCACCAAGCTGGTGCAGTACAGCCTGGTGGGATTCCAGCTGCTGGTGCTGGGCCTGTTCGTGGGCATGGCCTTCGCCAACTGGTCCACCTCGGAAACGGCCATCCCGTTCAGCTGGGACTGGTTCGACGTGACCAGGATCGAGACGTTCGGCCAGGTGGCCGCCGGCATCTCCCTGTCGATCTTCGTGTACTGGGGCTGGGACGTCTGCCTGACGGTGAACGAGGAAACGGCCAACGGCAAGAAGACCGCCGGGTTCGCCGGCACCCTGACCGCCGTCATCGTCCTGGCGATCTACCTCCTGGTCAGCATCGCCACCATGATGTTCGCCGGCGTTGGTGATACCGGCAACGGCCTGAACAACGCGGACAACCACGAGAACATCTTCACGGCACTGGCCTCCCCGATCATGGGCCCGTTTGCCATCCTGATGTCCCTCGCCGTGCTCTCCAGCTCCGCCGCCTCCCTGCAGTCCACCTTCATGTCGCCGTCGCGCAGCCTGCTGGCCATGGCCCACTACGGTGCCCTGCCCGAACCGTTCAGCCGGATCAGCCGGAAGTTCGCAACGCCGGGCTTCGCCACCGTCGCCGCCGGCGTGCTGTCGGCAGGGTTCTACGCGATCATGCATGTGGTCAGCGAAAACGTCCTGAATGACACCATCCTGGCCCTGGGCCTGATGATCTGCTTCTACTACGGGCTGACCGCGCTGGCCTGCACCTGGTACTTCCGCCACAGCCTCTTCAACAGCGCACGCCACTTCCTCTTCCGGCTGGTGTGCCCGGTAGTGGGCGGCGTGGGCCTGTTCGTGGTGTTCGTCCAGACCGCGGTGGACAGCCTGGCTCCGGAATTCGGCAGCGGTTCGGAGGTGTTCGGTGTGGGCCTGGTGTTCATCCTGGGCGTCGGCATCCTGGCGATGGGCGCCGTCGTCATGCTGGTCATGTCCCGCACCCATCCCGGCTTCTTCCGCGGCGAAACCCTTAAGCGGGATACCCCCGCCCTGGTGGTTCCCGAATAGGCCCGCACACCGAAAAAGGTGCCGTGCCCCGTTTCCGGGGCACGGCACCTTTTGGGTTGGCGACGGCGGAGCGGTCACCAATAGTGCGCGACGTCGATCACCAGGCGTGAGCCGGCGTCCGGTCCGGCCAGGGTGAAGACGCGGAACGGCAGGCGGGCGCGCACCCCCAGGCCCAGGGTTGTGTACCCTTCGAAGCTTCCGGCATAGGCAACCTGGCGGAACGTCTGGTAGCCGGCCACGTTGGAGAGCTCAGACTTGTCAGCCGGGTTGTAGGTAGGGTTGCCGCCGGCGTCGTAGGCAGGTGCGTTAACCGTGACCTGAAGACGCGCTCCGCCCCGCAGCGGGACAGGAAGGCCGGAACCGTCCTGGACCACCTGGGGCACGTACTTCACGGTGTATCCGGCGACGGGCCCGTTGAGGTCCACCACCATCCGGTCAAAGCAGTAGTGCTGCCCGGTCCGCACGCCGGTGACGGATGCGGTACTCATGCCCTCGCCGCTCTTGGCCAGCGATCCCCACGTGAGCCCGCAATACGATGCGCTTGCCGAGGCCGGCCCCGGCAACAGTAGTCCCAGCCCTGCGGCCATCATGATGGCGGTAAGCCAGGCAAGGAATTTCTTCATGGTGGTGCCATCCAGGAACGAGGCAATTGGATGGATTAAGCGTAGGAGCCTGCGCAGCCTGAAACGAGGTCTGTTTTGGTAACGGACGGCCGTGCAAGATAACGACGGCGACCGGGAACCAAAAAAGCGCCGCCCACCTCCGGGGTGGGCGGCGCCGGGCGAAGCGAAAGGGTCTTTAGCCTTCACACTCGCGGCAGTACTTCAAGCCGTCCTTTTCGCGGGCGACCTGGGAACGGTGGCGGACCAGGAAACACGACGAACAGGTGAACTCATCGGACTGTTCGGGGACCACGATGACCGTCAGTTCCTCGTTGGAAAGATCGGCGCCGGGCAGGTCGATACCTTCCGCGGTGTCGTTCTCGTCGACGTCGATGACAGCGGTCTGTGCGTTACCGCCGCGGGACGCCTGGAGCGCCTCAAGGGAGTCCGAGGGAGTCTCTTCTTCCTGCTTGCGTGGAGCATCGTAATCGGTAGCCATAGCCTGTTCACTTTCGTTGCCGCACAGCGCCATGTCAGGCGCTTCAGGAAGTCTAGGGCATGATCCCGGTACTAACGCAAGAGCGTGCTCAACCAGGCAGCCCGCTGCCGTCGGAAAGGGTTTCGGCGTACTTGGCGCGGGCAAGATCGGCCCCCACGGCGACGCCGCTCAGGGCCGGCAGCCAGCCCCAGCGGGTGGCGTCCGCCATGGCGTCGGCCGCCTGGGTCTCCGAATCGTATGTGAACGTCTGCATCAGCCAGGTGCGGAGCCGCGAGGGAAGGGTTGCCGTCATGCCTGCAACCTACGCAGCTATTGTTGTGGCTTCGTTTCATGCCGGTCTCGCAGCCATTAACACTGTTCACCTGTCAGGCGGGTGCGGCAGTGCTGCTGCGCAGGACGAGCTCGGGCTCCACCACCAGCGTCCGCGGTCCTTCCGCGCCGTTGAGCTCCGTCAGCATGATGTCCATGCACCGACGGCCGAGCTCTTCGAAGTCCTGCCGGACGGTGGTCAGCGGCGGGCTGAAATAGGCGGCCTCGGCCTGGTCGTCGAAACCCACCACCGACACCTCCTGCGGCACCTTGATGCCCGCCTCGTTGAAGGCGCGCAACACGCCCATGGCCATCTGGTCGTTGGCCACGAAGAGGGCCGTTGCGCGGTGGCCGCCCGCCAGCTGCCGGCCGATCTCATAGCCGCTGCCGGCGCTCCAGTCCCCTTCGACCATGAGGTCGGAGTCGAGTCCTGCGGCGTCGAGCGTGGCCTTCCAGCCGTCGGCCCGGGCCACGGCGTCGATCCAGTCCTGGGGCCCGGCAACATGGCCAATCCTGCGGTGCCCCTGCTCAATCAAATGCCGGACGGCCAGTTCGGCTCCGCGGCGCTGGTCCACGCGGACGCCGCCCACGGCCTCGTTCCCGTCCGAGCCCACGGCCACCACCGGCACCCCGATGGGCAGCTCTGCCAGGGCAGCCAGCGTTCCCACGTGCGGAACGATCACCACGATCCCGTCCACCGACTGGTCCAGGAAGTGCCGGACGGCGTCCAGGATGGCCTCCCGGCTGACCTCCCGCAGGGCGGCAATGCTCACGAAGTAGCCGGCGTCGCGCGCCGCCTGCTCCACTCCAAGCAGCGTGTTGGCCGGGCCGTACTGGGAGAGCTCGTTGCCCAGCACGCCGATGGTCTGCGAGCGCCGGGTCACCAGGCTGCGGGCTGCGGTGTTGCGGCGGTACCCGAGCTGGGCGATGGCCGCCTCCACCTTCTCCCGCGTCGCCTTGCTCACGTTGGGGTGGTTGTTGACCACCCGTGAGACGGTCTGGTGTGAGACTCCGGCCAGCTCCGCGACGTCCTCGAGCCGTGGCAGGCGCGGCGGCTTACTTTGTGTCATGAGGCTATTGTCCGTGAGAGCGGCCGCCGCCGGGGCAAGTGCGGCGGCCGCGCGGCGGATTCACAGTCCGCCGGCGAGTTTGTAGTAGGCGGCGTTCCAGTTCAGGTCTTTCTTGAACTGTTTGATGGTGGTGCCTTCGTCGATGCTGAGCAGTTCGGTTTTGGCGATGTCGGCGAAGTCCTCGAACACGTCCATGCCCACCTGGGTGGAGAGCACTGTGTGGTGTGCTGCGCCGGCGGTGAGCCAGGCGGCGGCGGAGGTGGCGAAGTCCGGTTTGGGCTCCCAGAGCGCCCGGGCGACGGGGAGGTTGGGCAGCGGCTGGTCCAGGGGAACGACGTCGACGGCGTTGGCCACCAGGCGGAAGCGGTCCCGCATGTCGGACAGGGCGACGACGACGCCCGGGGAGGCATCGGCGTCGAACACCAGGCGGACGGGGTCTTCCTTGCCGCCGATGCCCAGGGGGTGGATTTCCAGGCGGGGCTTCTGGGCGGTGAGTGAGGGGCAGACCTCGAGCATGTGCGCGCCGAGGATCTTCTCGGAGCCCGGTTCCAGGTGGTAGGTGTAGTCCTCCATCAGCGACGCTCCCCCGGGGAGCCCGGCACCCATCATCTTGGCGGCGCGGACCAGGATGGCGGTCTTCCAGTCGCCCTCGGCACCGAAGCCGTAGCCGGCGGCCATGAGCCGCTGCACGGCCAGGCCCGGGAGCTGGCGCAATGCACCCAGGTCCTCGAACGAGGTGGTGAACGCCGCGGAGCCGTTGGCTTCCAGGAAGGACCGCAGGCCCAGTTCGATCCGGGCCCCGTACCGCAGGGAATCGTGCCGTGCCGCGCCCGCGCGGAGCTCCGGCACCACCTCGTAAAGGTCCTGGTACTCGGCAACCAGGGCGTCGACGTCGGACTCCGCGGCGCCGTGCACGGCGTCGGCGAGCTCGTTGACGGACCAGGTGTTGACCGCGACGCCGAAACGCAGCTCGGCTTCGGTCTTGTCGCCTTCGGTGACGGCGACATTGCGCATGTTGTCGCCGAAGCGGGTCAGTTTCAGCGTCCGGACGGCTGCCCAACCGGCGGCGGCGCGCTGCCAGGACCCCACCTGCCGGGCAACCTCGGGATTGGAAACGTGCCCGACGACGGTCTTCCGGGCAATGCCCAGGCGGGACTGGATGTAGCCGAATTCGCGGTCGCCGTGCGCGGCCTGGTTGAGGTTCATGAAGTCGAAGTCGATGTCCGCCCAGGGCAGGTCGCGGTTGGCCTGGGTGTGCAGGTGCAGCAGCGGTTTCCGCAGCAGGTCCAGGCCGGAGATCCACATCTTGGCCGGGCTGAACGTGTGCATCCACGCGGTCACGCCGATCACCGAATCGTCCGAGTTCGCTTCCAGCGCGGTCCGGCGGATCGCGTCGGAATCCGTCAGGACGGGCTTCCAGACGATCTTTACCGGCACGGCGGACGACGCGTTGAGCTGGTTGGCGATCTCCCGGGACTGGGCGGCGACCTGCTTGAGGACGTCTTCCCCGTAGAGGTGCTGGCTGCCGGTGAGGAACCAGACCTCGTAGCCGTCGAGGGAGGTGGATGCTGCGGTACTCATGGATTCTCCTGGAAAAGTCGGTTCTTGGCCTGGTGGCAGGCCCGTGGCTTTTATTGGCCGTAGACGTTCTGGTAGCGGGCGTACAGCGAATCGATGTGGCCCTGGTCGATGGGGAGGGGTTCGCCGAGCTGGCGTGCGATGTGCACGGTGCGGGCCACTTCCTCGCACATGACGGCGGCTTTCACAGCGGACCGGGCGTCCTTGCCGATCGTGAAAGGACCGTGGTTCTGCATCAGTACCGCCGGTGACGTTGAATTCTTCAGGGTCTCCACGATGCCGTGGCCGATCGAGTCGTCGCCGATCAGCGCGAACGGGCCCACCGGTATCTCGCCGCCGAACTCATCGCCCATCATGGTCAGCACGCACGGAATCGCCTCCCCGCGGGCAGCCCAGGCGGTGGCGTACGTGGAGTGCGTATGCACCACTCCCCCCACCTCCGGCATGTGCCGGTACACATAGGCGTGCGCTGCCGTGTCCGAGGACGGCGACAAAGCGGGATTGCCCCACTCGCCATCGCCGTTTCCCGCAACCGGGACCCCGTACAGGTCGGTGACGATCATCTGCTCCGGGGTCAGGTCCTGGTAGGAGACGCCGGAGGGCTTAATGACCATGAGGTCCGTCCCGGGAACCCGTGAGGAAACGTTCCCGGCCGTCCAGACCACCAGTTCGTACCGGGTCAGCTCGGCATGCAGGGCGCACACTTCCTCCCGGATGCGGGCGATGGTTTCGAGGATTGCGCTCATGCGGACACCGCCACGGTTGTTGTGGCGGCTTTGCGCTGGAGGGCTTTGAGCCGGTGCATGACATCGTTGCCGCCGCGGCCGAAGTAGTCGTGCAACGCCTTGTACTCCTGGAACAGCTCGTCGTACGCCGCCACGTTTTCCGGGATCGGCGTGTACACCCCGCCCGGTTCGGCACCCATGGCGGCAGCAGCCTCGCGAATGTCCGCATATTCACCCGCGGCCACGGCCGCGTGGATCGCCGATCCCAGCGCCGGGCCCTGCTCCGAGCCGATGGTGGACAGCTGCAGCCCCGTGGCATCCGCGTAGATCTGCATCAGGAGCTTGTTCTTCAGCAGGCCCCCGGCAACGATGAACTCCCTCACCGGCACCCCGGCCTCCCGGAAAGCATCCACGATGGTGCGCGTCCCGAACGCGGTGGCTTCCAACAGCGCCCGGTACGTGTCCTCCGGCCGGGTGGCCAGGGTCTGGCCCACCACGATCCCGGAAAGTTCGTGGTCCACCAGGACCGAGCGGTTGCCCGAGTGCCAATCGAGGGCGATCAGGCCATGCTCTCCAATGGCTTGCTGCGAGGCCAGTTCGGTGAGGTACTCGTGGATCCCCAGACCCGCTTCCTTCGCGGCCTGATGGTATTCCGGCGGCACCCCGTACCGGGTGAACCAGCCGAAGATATCGCCCACGCCGGACTGCCCGGCCTCGTAACCCCACAGCCCCGGCACGATGCCACCATCCACCACCCCGCACATGCCCGGAACCTCACGCAATTCCGTGCCGTTCATCACGTGGCAGGTGGAGGTGCCCATGATGGCCACCAACTGGCCGGAGTCCACCGCCTTGGCAGCCGGGGCGGTCACGTGGGCGTCGACGTTGCCCACGGCCACGGCGATGCCCTCCGGCAGCCCCGTCCACGCCGCCGCCTCCGCGGTCAGGGTGCCTGCGGCGTCGCCCAGCCGCCCGATGGTGTGCTCCAGCTTCGCGCTGACAAAGTCCTTGAAGTCCGGATTCAGGGCCGCCAGGAAATCCTCCGACGGATACCGGCCGTCCTGGTAAATTCCCTTGTAACCGGCGGTGCAGGCATTGCGGACATACCGGCCACACAGCTGCCAGACAATCCAGTCCGCCGCCTCCACCCAGTGGTCCATCGCGGCATACGCCTCCGGATCCTCCTCCAGCAACTGCAGCCCCTTGGCGAACTCCCACTCAGAAGAGATCAGGCCGCCGTAGCGCGGAAGCCAGTCCTCACCCCGCTCAGCAGCCAACCGGTTGATCCGGTCAGCCTGCCCCTGCGCCGCATGGTGCCGCCAAAGCTTCACATAGGCGTGCGGTCGGTTCGCGTAGCCGGGCACCTCATTCAGGGGCGTACCGTCGGCCTTGACGGGCACCATCGTGCAGGCGGTGAAGTCCGTGGCGATACCGACGACGGCCGCCGGGTCAATCCCGGCAGCCGCCACCGCCGCGGGCACGGCGTTGCGCAGCACCTCCCGGTAGTCGTTGGGCACCTGCAGCGCCCATTCCCCGGGAAGCCGCGCGCCGTCGTCGCCCGCCGTATCCTCTGGGAGCCGGTCCGTAACCACTGCGTGCGGATACTCATGGACCGCACTCCCAAGTTCCCTGCCATCGCGGACGCGCACCACCACCGCACGCCCCGAAAGGGTCCCGTAGTCCACCCCGATAACGCAGGGCTCGGAGCTGGATCTGTTCAACGTCTCTGGCATGGTGCCTCCATCCGGGAGGCAGCGGCCTCGTTACCGGGGTTGTAGGGTCTGGGTCGGGCTAAGTTCTGGAGTAAGTGTGAACGCTAACAAGTGCTATGTCAACGACGCCGAAAAACTTTCGAAGTTCTGGAAGGAGCCTCTTGTTAGCGTTCACAAATCGGTCTATATTGAACCGACACATCAACAATGTGGCCAGGGCCAGGGAGCGTCGGTGCTGCCGGTCCAACAACACTTCGCGGCGGTGCTGCCGCGGAAGGAGAAAATGGTGAGAATCAAAAAACTCATGGGCGCGGTGGCCCTTGTCCTCGCCCTGACGGTGGGTGCCACCGGTTGCGGCACCCGGGGCGGGGCTGCCACTGAATCCGGCAGCGCGGCCAAGCCCAGCGATTCGCTCGTTGGAATCTCGATGCCCACGCAGACGTCAGAGCGGTGGATTGCCGATGGCGCAAACGTGGAAAAGTCGCTGAAGGACCTCGGGTACAAAACCGACCTGCAGTTCGCCAATGACGACATCCCCACCCAAGTCTCGCAGATCGAAAACATGCTGACCAAGGGCGCCAAGGCACTGATCATCGCCGCCATCGACGGCACCACCCTGACCGACGTCCTGGCCAAGGCCAAAGAGCAGAACGTCAAGGTCATTGCCTACGACCGCCTGATCAATGGCACCCCCAACGTGGATTACTACACCACGTTCGACAACTACACCGTGGGCGTCCAGCAGGCTACCTCGCTTCTGACCGGCCTGGGCCTCGTCGACGCCAGCGGCAAGAAGGTGGACGGCAAGGGCCCCTTCAACATCGAGCTTTTCGCCGGAAGCCCTGATGACAACAACGCCAATTTCTTCTGGACGGGCGCCATGGACACCCTCAAGCCGTACCTGGACGCCGGCACGCTGAAGGTCCCCAGCGGCCAGACCAAGTTCGAGCAGGCCGCGATCCTTCGCTGGCAGGCACCCGTGGCGCAGAAGCGCATGGAGGACATCATCACCTCCGCCTACAGCTCCGGAACCAAGCTGAACGGCGTCCTGTCTCCGTATGACGGCCTGTCCATCGGCATCATCTCGGCCCTCACCAGCACCGGCGGCTACGCCAAGGGAAGCCTGCCGGTGGTGACCGGCCAGGACGCCGAAAAGGGCTCCGTGAAGTCCATCATCGCCGGCGAACAGTACTCCACCATCTTCAAGGACACCCGCCAGCTGGGCGCCCAGGCCGTCAAGATGGTTGATTCTGTCCTCAAAGGCCAGGAACCGGAAACCAATGACACCAAGACCTACAACAACAAGGTCAAGGTTGTCCCGGCCTTCCTGCTGAAGTCCGTGATCATCACCAAGGACAACTACAAGAAGGAACTGATCGACTCGGGTTACTACACCGACGCCGACGTGAAGTAGTCAGCGTCCAGGGCTGTGGCCGGGCTCGTCGCCGGGCCACAGCCCATCCCGCAACCTCCTGCAGCAGCAGGAAGGCCAAGCTTCGACCAGTCAGTGGGAATTGACGATGAACACACCCATTCTTCAAATGCGAGGAATCACCAAGACGTTTCCCGGCGTGAAAGCGCTGCAGGACGTCACCCTGGACGTGAACCGTGGAGAGGTCCACGCCATCTGCGGTGAAAACGGAGCCGGCAAATCAACGCTGATGAAAGTGTTGTCCGGCGTCTATCCACACAACAGCTTCGACGGGGAAATCCTCTTCGAGAACGAACCCTGCCACTTCTCCAGTATTTCGGACAGCGAGAAGCGGGGAATTGTCATCATCCACCAGGAACTGGCCTTGAGCCCGTACCTGTCCATTGCCGAGAACATTTACCTGGGCAACGAACAGGCCACCAACGGCTGGGTGGACTGGCGCAAGACCAACCTGGAGGCCGCCAGGCTGCTGGCCCGCGTCGGCCTGGATGAAAACCCGGTCACCCCCGTGCAGCACATCAGCGTAGGCAAGCAGCAGCTGGTGGAGATCGCCAAGGCGCTTTCCAAGGAAGTGAAGCTGCTCATCCTGGACGAGCCCACGGCCGCCCTCAATGACGAGGATTCCGGCCACCTGCTGGACCTGATCCTCCATTTGAAGGGCCAGGGGGTCACCAGCATCATCATCAGCCATAAACTCAATGAAATCCGCAAGGTGGCCGATGCCGTCACCATCATCCGGGACGGCAAGACCATCGAAACCCTGCGTCTTGACGAAGGCCAGATCACGCAGGAACGGATCATCCGCGGCATGGTGGGCCGGGACCTGGAGAGCCTGTATCCGGACCGCGAGCCGAACATCGGCGAGGAAGTCCTGCGCATCGAGGACTGGTCCGTGCGCCACCCCCAGGACCACACCCGCATGGTGGTCAACAACGCCAACCTGCATGTCCGGAAGGGCGAAGTGGTGGGACTCGCGGGACTGATGGGCGCCGGGCGCACCGAACTTGCCATGAGCGTTTTCGGCCGTACCTACGGCACCGCCACCTCAGGGAAGGTCTACAAGTACGGCAAGGAAATCAACACTGCCACGGTTTCGGACGCCATCACGCACGGCATTGCCTACGCCACCGAGGACCGCAAGCATTACGGCCTGAACCTCATTGAGGACATCAAGCGGAACATTTCCCTGGCGGCGCTGCGCAAGCTCGCCAGGCGCGGCTTCGTGGACAAGAACCAGGAGACTGTGGTGGCCAACGGCTACCGCACGAGCATGAACATCAAGGCGCCGTCGGTGGCCGCCATCACCGGCAAGCTCTCCGGCGGCAACCAGCAGAAAGTGGTGCTCAGCAAATGGATGTTCTCCGACCCGGACGTGCTCATCCTCGATGAACCCACCCGCGGTATCGATGTCGGCGCCAAATACGAGATCTACACGATCATCGCCAAACTCGCGGCCGAAGGAAAGGCAGTCATTGTGATTTCCTCTGAGCTGCCGGAGCTGCTCGGAATCTGCGACCGTATCTACACCCTCGCCGCCGGCCACATCACGGGTGAAGTTCCCATCGCCGAGGCCACACAGGAAACCCTGATGCACTACATGACCAAAGAGAAGGAATAGCGAAATGTCCGCCTTACGAGAATCGCTCGGATTCCTCACAAGCCGCCTCCGCCAGGTTGGCATCTTCGTCGCCCTGATCCTGATCGTCCTGCTGTTCCAGGGACTCACCGGCGGGATCCTGCTGGAACCCCAGAATGTCACCAACCTGGTGGTCCAGAACAGCTACATCCTCATCCTGGCCATCGGCATGGTGATGGTCATCATTGCCGGGCACATCGACCTTTCCGTCGGTTCGGTGGCCGGGTTCATCGGCGCCGTCGCCGGCGTCATGATCGTGCACTGGGGCTGGCCGTGGTGGGCCGCCATCCCTGCCTGCCTGCTGGTCGGTGCCCTGGTAGGAGCCTGGCAGGGCTACTGGATCGCCTACGTGGGGATCCCGGCTTTCATCGTCACGCTGGCGGGCATGCTGATCTTCCGCGGGCTGACGCTCATTACCCTGAAGAACCAGCAGATCACCCCCTTCCCCGCCGAACTGCGGGCCCTCGGCGGAGGCTTCCTTCCCGACCTCACCGGCGGCACCTCCGTGCTGGAATGGCTCACCGTCATCCTCGGTGTCGGGGCAACGGTTGCCCTGCTGATCCAGGCGCTGAAGGAGCGCAGGATCCGGCGGAAGTTTGACCTCGAAAGCGAGCCCTTGGTCTGGTTCGTCATCAAGACCACCTTCACGGCGCTGCTCATGCTCGTCATCACGTTCCTTCTGGCGTCCTACCGGGGAACCCCGATCGTCCTGGTGGTCCTGGCCGCCCTGGTGATCGCGTACACCGCGCTCATGAACAACAGCGTCTTCGGGCGGCACACCTACGCCATCGGCGGCAACCTGCAGGCGGCCGAACTGTCAGGCATCAAGACCAAGGCCGTCACGTTCCGGCTCTTCGTGAATATGGGTGTGCTTGCCGCCCTGGCGGGCCTCGTCTTCACCGCCCGGCTCAACTCCGCGCAGCCCGCCGGCGGAACCGGATTCGAGCTGGACTCCATCGCGGCGGCGTTCATTGGCGGCGCGGCGGTAACCGGAGGCATCGGGACGGTCGCCGGTGCGATGATCGGTGGCCTGATCATGGGCGTGCTGAACAACGGTATGTCGATCCTGGGCCTGGGCACCGACTACCAACAGCTCATCAAGGGCCTGGTGCTCCTGGTAGCCGTAGGCTTCGACATCTTCAACAAGAACCGCAGCGGTGGTGGCGGCGATATCGGAAAGCGCTTCAAGCTGAAGACATCCCCTCCGCCCGCCCAGGAGAAGCCGGTGCCGGCAACGAGCGAAACGGTGGAGGCAGGCGTGAAGTAAAACCCTGCGGCCGCCGCTCTTCAGGGAGCGGCGGCCAGGCCAGTGGCGGCATCCGCAGGCGAGCGCCGCCGCCGGCTGAGCAGGATGAAGGGAGCGGCCAGCAGTTGCACCACTCCGCTCATCGCCAGCGAGGCCGGGTACCCGTACAGATCGGCTGCGCGGCCAAGAAGGGGTTGCACCACCACTCCCCCGCTCGAACCCATGAGCGAGGCGAAGCTCAGGACCGTCGCCCGCTGCTTCGACGCGATCATGTCGTTCAGGTACGCCTGGCGCACCGGAGTCCCCGCGGAGGCCACCACTGCCCACACCACCAGCAGCACCAGGGCCAGCCAGAATACGTTGGTGACCAGAAGCCCCACCAGGACCAGTGAACTGATCACGTTGGAGGCGATCAGCACCGTGGTTCGCCGCCGGACCAGGTTCCGCACCATCGGCGCCAGCAGGCCGCCCACAATGTCCGCACCCGCAACGATGGCAGCTGCCAGGCCGGCGATGGCGTAAGCCCTCGGGTCGCCGAAAAGCTGCAGCAGGTAGGGCTGGAGGGCGTAAAACACATAGAAGCCCACGCCTTCGGTGAAGGGGGCGGCCAGCATCATGAACCTCACCGGCGGGTTCTTCAGCCCGCCCTCCACCGACGCCTGCAGGACCTCACGGGTGGCCCGCAGCGGGTGCGCCGACCGCTCCGGTGTGAAGCCGACGTCGTGCATCAGCAGGAAGGCGACGGCGAACATGGCCACCAGCACACCCACCCGCAGCAGGAACGGCACCCCCAGGTTGGTGGCCTGGGCAATCACCCCGCCCGCCACCGAACCGGCGAGCATGGCGATGCCGGAGACCATCTGGCCGCGGCCCAGCACCGCCTCGAGCGCGCCCTCATACCCGGAGAAGTGCAGCGCGTCCACGAGCCAGGCTTCCACCGCCCCCGAGAAGAACGTGAAGCCCAAACCGAGCAGCACCGACACGACGGCCCACCACCAGAACGGCGCGGACAACTGCCACAGCAGGTAGTAGAGATACGTGGAGACGGCCAGAGTGATGGTTCCCAGCAGGAAGGAAATCCGGCGCCCCCAGCCGTCCGCCACTACGCCGGTAGGTACCTCGAAGAGCACCATCCCGGCGGTGAAGAAGGCGTTCGCCGCGAACGCTTCGAGGTTGCTGAGCCCCGCGTCCAGCAGGAAGAGGGTGTTGATGCCCCAGATGAACGACGCCGCGAGGGTGTTGCCCAGCGTCAGCGTCAGGTAGATGCTCTGGATCTTGCGTGCTGCGGCATTCATCGGGGCCGGCGTTCCGATGTCCTCTTCCTGTTTTCTCTTCCGTCGCGGGGTCAGGACGGGCTGAAGTTCGGCGGGACCGGGTCGTGGCGCAGGTACCGCCGGCGGAACCTGCCCGTTCCGGCGGTGATCGCACGCAGCTCCACGGGGTACCGCAGGAGCTCCTGGTCCGGGACCTCCGCGCTGATTTCGGTGAGGCCTTCGCCTGAGGACGTGGTGCCGGTGAGGCGTCCGCGGCGGCCGGACAGGTCGCTCATCACGGACCCCACGTGTTCATCGGCGACGGTGATGCTGACCGTGGATACCGGTTCCAGGAGCTGGATCCGGCCGGCGGCCGCAGCCTCCCGCAGGGCCAGCGCACCGGCCGCCTGGAACGCGGCGTCGGAGGAATCCACGCTGTGGGCTTTCCCGCCCACCACTGTCACCCGCAGGTCAACCACGGGAAAGCCCGCGGCGACCCCCTTGTCCATCTGCGCCCGGACGCCCTTCTCGATGGATGGGATGTAGGTACCCGGGATGACGCCGCCCACGGTCTTGTCGACGAACTCGAAGCCGCCTCCGCGTTCCAGTGGCTCCACCTCGATGTCGCAGACGGCGTACTGTCCGTGACCCCCGGACTGTTTGATGTGGCGGCCGTGGCCGGTGGCGGGGGCGGCGAAGGTTTCCCGCAGCGGCGTCACCACCTCCACCGTGTGCAGCTTCACGCCCTGTTCGCGCAGCCGGTCCAGCACGACTTCCGCATGCGCTTCTCCCATGCACCACAGCACCAGCTGGTGGGTTTCGGCGTTCCGTTCCACGCGCAGCGTGGGGTCACCGGCCGCGATCCTGCCCAAGCTGCGGGCCAGGGCGTCCTCGTCGCTGCGTGAGTCCGCCTCGACGGCAACCGGCAGCAGCGGCTCGGGCATCTCCCACGTGGCCAGCAGCAGCGGCCGGTCCCGGTCCGAGATGGTGTCCCCGGTTTCGGCGCTGCCGAGCTTCGCGAGCGCGCACATGTCTCCCGCTACGCAGTAGGGCACCGGGCGCAGGGTGGCGCCCAACGGGGAATAGATGTGGGTCACCCGCTCATCGGTGTCGTGGTCCTGGTGGCCGCGGTCGGCAAGTCCATGGCCACCCACATGGACCGGCGTATCCTCGCGGAGGGTTCCGGAGAAGACACGCACCAGGCAGATGCGGCCCAGGAAGGGATCGTTGGAGGTTCGCACCACTTCAGCTGCGAGCGGGCCTGCCGGGTCGCCGGCCAAGGCTCCTGCAGGGGCACCGGAAAGGTCGGTGGTGTCCGGCAGGTTGCGCTCCCCGGGGGCCGGGAACGCCCGCACCAGCAGGTCCAGCAGTTCGGCCGTGCCCAGGCCCGTCACCGCAGAGGTCGGCAGCACGGGGAAGAAGGAACCGCGGGCGACGGCGGTCTCCAAGTCTGTGCCCAGGGCGCCGGTGTCGAGGTCCTCGCCTTCCAGGTAGCGGTCCATCAACGTTTCGTCTTCGCTTTCGGCGATGATCCCTTCGATGAGCGCGCCCCGGGAGGTTGCGGCGTCCGCCAGTTCGGCGGAATCTGCCGGCCTGATGCCGGGAGTCGCGTCCCCCTGGGCGTAGTCGGTCACCTCCCCGGAGAGCAGGGCATGCAGTCCGGTGGCTTCCCCGCCTGTCCGCACCGGAACACACAGCGGCAGCACGCCGTCGCCGAACGCCCGCTGGCAGGCGGCAAGGGCGCCGTCGTAATCTGCCCGCGGGTGGTCCATCCGCGTGATCACGACGGCGCGCGGTAGCCTCATGTGCTCGCACTCGCCCCACAGCGCGGTGGTGGTGGCGTCGATGCCGTCGACGGCCGAGACAACGAAGAGGGCCGCGTCCGAGGCACGCAGCCCTGCGCGGAGTTCGCCGATGAAGTCCGGGTAGCCGGGTGTGTCCAGGAGGTTGACCTTGATGTCGTCCACCAGCAGCGGCACCAGGGACAAGGTGACGGAGCGTTGCTGGTGCACGGCGGCCGGATCCGAGTCGCTCACCGTCGTCCCGTCAGCGATGGACCCCTTGCGGGTCAGCACGCCGTTGGCCGCAAGCAGGGCCTCGATCAGCATCGTCTTGCCGGCGCCGGAGTGTCCCACCAGGGCAACGTTGCGGATGCGGGCCGGATCCTCCGCCGCAATGCCTGCGGACTGGTCGGCGCGGCGGGACTCCGGCCCGTTCCGGCCGCCTGCCGCCCGCGCTGACTCCTTGGCGCTTTTCACCGACATGGGAACCTCCTGGCATCGTTGCCGTACGGACCGAACGTGTCCTCTGATTCGACACCCTGGCGGTCAGGACGGCAAGAGCGGGGGCTATTTGCTGCGGGCTTTGCGGGTGGCCGCCTCGTTGGCCTTCTGCAGCGCCTTGACCAGCTCGTCCTTGTCCATCTTCGAACGGCCCTTGACGTCCAGTTCACGGGCCAGCTTGTAGAGGTGCTCCTTGGAGGCATTGGCGTCCACGCCGCCGGCTGTGGGGGCGGAGGACCGGATCCCCTGCTCGGCCCGCTTGTCGGAGGGACCGCGCTTTTCCTTAGCCTCCCAGTGGTCGCCCACCTTTTCGTAGCTGTGTTTCAACGAGGCGTAAGCGGCCCGGGCGGCCCGCTGTTCGTCGTGGTCGTAGGACTCCATGGCCGAGTCGTATGTCTTGGCGAACGTGTCCTGCGCCTTCTGGTCTGAGCGCTGCAGGGTCGAGGGCAGTTCTTCCTTGCGGGCATGGTCGTTCTTGCCGGTCTTGGGCATGGCACCCAGCCTCCTCTAGTCAGCACGCTGATCATTCGGATGCAACCAGCTTAGACCTGCGGGGCTGCACGTTCACCCTGCAGCCAAGCTGGCGGGGGGAACACAAAAGCCCCGGCCTGGCAGTTCCTGCGGAACGCCCGGCCGGGGCTTAGTGTCGGAGCCCCCTGTCGGATTCGAACCGACGACCCCCGCTTTACAAGAGCGGTGCTCTGGCCAACTGAGCTAAGGAGGCGTGCCCTCGCGGGCGGGCGCCGGGAAGGCGCTAGATAAGGTTAGCCCAACTCAGGTCATGGGTAAAAACGCTGCAGCGGCGGCGCCATAGTGGCGCAAAGGGCCCGCTCCAGAAGGTTCCGGAACGGGCCCTTTTGCCGGGGAAACCCGAAATCAGCCCTTGGCGGTGATGGCGTTCTGCAGGAATTCCGGGAATGGCGTCTGTGCACTGTCCCCCTTGCCCCACTGCTTGCCGTCGACGAAGACGGTGGGCGTGCCGGTGACACCGATCGCGGCAGCTTCCTTCGTCGTGAACTTCACGAAGGGGCGGTACGTCTTGTCGTCCACGCAGGAGTCGATGTTGACGCCCATGTCCGAGGCCATCTTCTTCAGGTCGTTGTCGGAAAGGCCGGCGCCGCCCTCAGCCGGCTGCTTGGCGAACAGTTCGTCCACGAAATCGGAGTACTTTTCCGGGGACTCGTTGACCACGCACGCGGCCGCGTTGGCTGCGCGGGATGAGTAGTTGGTGGTGGACCGGCTGTCCAGGAAGCCCAGGGCGCGGTACTCCACAGTGATCTTGCCCTCGTTGCGCAGATTGGTGAGCTGTTCGTTGTACTGGGCTTCGAAGTTCTTGCAGACGGGGCAAATGAAGTCGATATACAGCACCACCTTGACCGGCTTGCCGGCCTCCGCCTCGGCGCCCGGCGCCACCACCTCGGCCGGCGGCGTCTTCGGCGCCTCACCCAGGGAGGCGGCGTCCACCGAGGCCGGCTCCAACTTGGCCACATCCGTGTTGGCAAGCAGGGTCACACCGCCGTGGACGTTGGCGTTGGCCGGAGTGGGGCCCTGGTCTGCGATGGGTGCGTTCTGCTTGAGGCTGCTGGTGACCACCAGCGCCACCACCACGAGGATGGCCACGACCGCCGCCACGATGCCCCACCCAATCAGCAGCTTGTTGCGCTTGTCCTTTTTGACCTGTTCTTCCCGGATCAGGCGCGCCTTTTCGCGCGCATCCGCGGTTCGCTCAGCCTTGGACTTACGTACTTCGTTTGCGGGGCTCATGAGTTCCTTGGGTCGGTCGACGTTCGGGGACCACTTCGTGGCACTCCCACATTTTAGGGGAGAAAGCTGGGCGCTTGCGCTTTCAACCATTCCTCCGGGTTGACCAACGGGCGAATAGCCCCGATGATTCCGTCCGGCTAGGGTGGCTTAGAGGCACAAGCAACCCCAGGGGGCCGCAATGCAAACACCCGTCCACGAAAAACCCGCCGGCACGGCAACGGCCGGCGGCACGAGTTCCGGCCATGCCGGCCACACCAAATACGACTTCATGGTGGTCTCGAACAGGCTGCCCGTGGACCGCGTGGCACCGGGCGAGAACGGCGACGACGGGTCCGGCTGGCGCCGCTCCCCCGGCGGCCTCGTGACGGCACTGGCGCCGATGATGACCAAGACGGACGGCGCCTGGGTTGGCTGGCACGGGGCGCCGGATGAAACCGTGAAGCCCTTCAGCCACGGCGGCATGGACCTTGTTCCGGTCCACCTCAGCACCGATGACGTGGAGCTGTATTACGAGGGCTTTTCCAACGCAACTCTCTGGCCGCTCTACCACGACGTCATCGCGCCGCCGGAATTCCACCGGACGTGGTGGGACGCCTACCGCAGGGTCAACCGCAGGTTCGCCGACGCCGTCGTCCGCCATGCGGACCAGGGAGCAACCGTCTGGGTCCAGGACTACCAGCTGCAGCTGGTGCCGCGGATGCTGCGCGAGGCACGGCCGGACCTTCGGATCGGCTTCTTCAACCACATCCCGTTCCCGCCGCCGGAAATCTTCGCCCAGCTCCCCTGGCGCCATGCCATCATCGACGGCCTCCTCGGCGCCGACCTGGTGGGCTTCCAACGCGTCAGCGACGCAGGGAACTTCATGCGGTCCGCGCGCCGGTTCCTTGGCGCCAGCGTCAAGCAGCAGCAGGTGCACGTCAAAGGCCACGACGGCGAAATCACCCACATCGCCCGCGCCCAGGCCTTCCCCATCTCGATCGACGTCAAGCAGATCACCGAACTGGCGGCGAAACCGGAAATCATCGAACGCGCCCGCCAGATCCGGCAGGACCTGGGCAACCCCAAGACCATCCTGCTGGGCGTCGACCGGCTGGATTACACCAAAGGCATCCGCCACCGGCTGAAGGCCTTTGAAGAGCTCCTGGCGGACGGCCGGCTGACGGTCGGCGACGCGACACTGATCCAGGTGGCCTCCCCCAGCCGGGAGCGGGTGGAACAGTACCGGCTCCTGCGCGAGGAGGTGGAGGGCACCGTGGGCCACATCAACGGCACCTACGACACGCTCGAAAACACCGCCGTCCGCTACCTGCACCACAGCTACCCGGTGGAGGAGATGGTGGCGCTGTACCTGGCTGCCGACGTCATGCTGGTTACCGCGCTGCGGGACGGGATGAACCTTGTGGCCAAGGAGTACGTGACCGCCCGCAACAACAATGACGGCGCCCTGGTCCTCAGCGAATTCGCCGGGGCCGCTGACCAGCTCAAGCAAGCCCTGCTGGTCAACCCGCACGACATCGCCGGACTCAAGAACACCATCATGAACGCCGTCGAGTTGACGCCCCGCGAAGCGTCGCGCCGCATGAGGGCCATGCGCAAACAGATCCTTGACCACGACGTGGACCATTGGTCCGCAGATTTCCTTCGGGCGCTGAACGAAAAGGTGGTCCGCGATGACTCGTGAGGGCCGCCATGCCAAAACGTCTCTCGCACTGTCCCCCGAGCTGAGGGAAGCGGTGCGCCGGATCGCCGGAACGGAGCACCTGCTGGTGGCCATGGACTTCGACGGCACCATGGCCCCCATCGTGGGCCGCGCCGAGGACGCACGGCCGCTGCCCCGCTCGGCTACGGCATTTGCCGGGCTTGCCGTGCTTCCATGCACGACGACGGCACTCATCTCGGGCCGCGCCCTCGCCAGCCTGCGGGCGGTGGCTTCACCGCCGGTGGACACCCTGCTGATCGGCAGCCACGGGGCAGAAGCGTGGCTGGGTCCGGGATCCACGGAGCTGGCCCTCGAAGAGGACCAGAAGCTGCTGCTCGCGGAGGTGCGGGCCGTGCTGGCGGACATCGTGGCGGAGGCGCCCGGAACCTCGCTTGAAGACAAACCCGCCGGGGTTGTCCTGCACACCCGGCTTGCGGACGACGACGTTGCCGAAGATGCCGTCGCGGCTGCCCGCGCGGTCCTCCAGGACCGCAAGGGCGTTTACCTCAAGGACGGCAAGCGCGTCCTTGAGACGTCCGTGGTCCACGCGTCCAAGGGGGAAGGCGTCACCTTCCTCCGCCAGATCAGCGGAGCCACTGCCGTCCTGTTCGCCGGTGACGACACCACTGACGAAGACGCCTTCGCCCGGCTGGAGCCCGGTGACGTCGGCGTCAAGGTGGGCCTGGACTTCACCCAGGCGCAGTACCGGGTGGAAGCTCCCGTGCACGTAGCGGAACTGCTCGAGGCCCTGCTGCAGGAGCGGAGCATCGCCGTCGCCGAAGAGGACTCCCAGACCGCCTCCGGCCAGTAATCAGCGCAGCTCACGTGTGACGTTCGTAACATTTACGCCGAAAGGAGATTCGTCTGACATACTCTCTTGTGTGATGTGGCGCACAACAAGCGTGCGGCGTCACTCGGTGCCCCGCGGTCAAGCCGCGGAGCACTTGCTTTACCCCAACTGAATAAACATGAACCATTCACAACGGATCGTCCGGCACGTACCTGCCGGTGAAGGGATTGATAACTGTGGCTACAGTTACTTTTGACAACGCTACGCGTCTGTACCCGGGCACAGATAAGCCCGCCGTCGATAAGCTCAACATCGACATCGCCGATGGCGAATTCCTGGTCCTCGTGGGACCCTCCGGTTGCGGCAAGTCCACCTCCCTGCGCATGCTCGCAGGCCTTGAGGACGTCAACGCGGGCCGCATCCTGATCGGCGACCGGGACGTCACTGACGTTCCGCCGAAGGACCGCGACATTGCTATGGTCTTCCAGAACTACGCGCTGTACCCGCACATGACTGTGGCCGACAACATGGGCTTCGCCCTGAAGATCGCCGGCGTTTCCAAGGAAGAACGCGCCGAGCGCGTCCGTGAAGCCGCCAAGCTCCTTGACCTGGAGCAGTACCTGGACCGCAAGCCGAAGGCACTCTCCGGCGGCCAGCGCCAGCGTGTCGCCATGGGGCGCGCCATCGTCCGTAACCCGCAGGTCTTCCTCATGGATGAGCCGCTGTCCAACCTGGACGCCAAGCTCCGCGTCCAGACCCGCACCCAGATCGCATCCCTGACCCGCCGCCTGGGCGTCACCACCGTTTACGTGACGCACGACCAGGTTGAGGCCATGACCATGGGTGACCGCGTCGCCGTGCTGAAGGACGGCCTCCTGCAGCAGGTCGACACCCCGCGCAACCTGTACGACCGCCCGAAGAACGTTTTCGTCGCAGGCTTCATCGGCTCGCCGGCCATGAACCTGCTGGAACTGCCCGTGGTCGACGGCGGCGTCCAGTTCGGCGGCACCGTCTACCCCGTGCCGCGGGACGTCCTCGAAGAGGCCCACGGCTCCACCGTCACGCTCGGCACCCGCCCCGAAGACCTCGAAACCGCTCCGCACGGTGAAGGCCTGAAGGTTGAGGTCGACGTCGTCGAAGAGCTCGGCGCGGACGCCTACGTTTACGGCCACACCACGCTCGACGGCAAGGACCACGACATCGTGGCACGCGTCGACGGCCGCCGCCCCCCGATGAAGGGCGAAGCCATCTACGTCCGTCCGCAGTCGGGCCACGTGCACCTGTTCGACACCAAGACCGGACTGCGCCTGGGCGACTGATCGCCAACCGACGCCTACGCAACCGACGGCGGCCCTCCTTACCGGTGGGCCGCCGTCGGCCGTTAACCATGCCTGCCCGAGATTTAGCCGCCCCGCCCCGAGTACGGAAGAATTGAGCCATGACCGAGGAATACAGCGCCCAGTGGCACGATGAGCCCACCGACTACGAGCAGATCGGCAAACTGCCGCGGTTCGTCGCTGCCAGCGCCGACGACAACAAGGCCGCGGTTTCCTCGTCCCTGAACATCACAGCTGCTGCGGCGGATCCCGAACTGCTGGACCTGCCCTGGCACATCGCCCTGGAGGACTGGCCGGCGCAGTACCTCGCAGCGCTGCCCCGCGGCATCTCCCGCCACATCGTCCGCTTTGCCCACCTGGGTGGCTCGGTCATTGCCATCAAGGAAACCTCCGAGCACGTGGCACGGCACGAATACCACATGCTCCGCAAGCTTGCGCGGCTGGATGTCCCCTGCGTGGAGCCCGTTGCGGTCATCACCGGGCGTACCACCCCGGACGGGCGCCCGCTCAACCCCGTCCTGGTGACCCGGCACCTGAAATTCTCCATGCCCTACCGCGCCCTCTTCTCCCAGATGCTGCGCAAGGACACCCTCACCCGCCTCATTGACGCGCAGGCCCTCCTCATGGTTCGGCTGCACCTGATCGGCTTCTACTGGGGCGACGTGTCGCTGTCCAATACCCTGTTCCGGCGGGACGCCGGGGCTTTCGCCGCCTACCTGGTGGACGCTGAAACCGGTGAGCTGTACCCGGACCTCTCCACCGGCCAGCGCGAGTACGACCTGGAAATCGCCCGCGTCAACATAGCCGGCGAGCTCATGGACCTCCTGGACGGCGGGCTGATTGAGGAAAAGGTGGATCCCGTGGCCACCAGCGAGCTCATCATGGACAGCTACCGGCGCTTATGGGCGGAACTGACGGAGAAGGAGTCCTTCGAGCTCGGCGAACGCTGGCGTGTGGGGGCACGGATCCGCCGCCTGAACGAGCTCGGCTTCGACGTCGAGGAATACGCCATCAAGACCACCCAGAATGGCGCCACCATCCAGCTGCAGCCCAAAGTGGTGGACGCCGGGCACCACCAGCGGCGGCTGCTGCGGCTCACGGGCCTGGACGCCCAGGAGAACCAGGCCCGCCGGCTCCTGAACGACATGGACTCGTTCCGGGCGGACAACAACCCGGAGATGGACGAGGAGTACAGTGCGCACCTCTGGGTAAGCCAGATCTTTGAGCCCATTGTCCGCTCCATCCCCAGGGACCTCTCCGGCAAGCTGGAGCACGCCGAGGTGGTCCATGAGGTCCTGGAGCACCGCTGGTACATGTCGGAGAAGCAGGAGCGGCACATTCCACTGGCTGAGGCCGTGCAGTCCTATATCGACTCGATCCTGCGGCACCGCCGGGACGAGGCCGCCATCATGCTGAACCCGGATACGGAGCTGCTGAAGATCCTCGAGGTGGAGAACGAGGAATCCCGCTACGGCGCTGATGAATCCGAGGAAGAGTATCCGGACGCCGACGACTGACCCTTAGATCGCCTTTCCAGGGTTGAGGATCCCGGCGGGATCAAACAGGTCCTTGATCCTGCGCTGCAGCTGGCGGACCGGTTCGGGCTGCTCCTGGCCCAGCCACCGCAGCTTGTATTGCCCCACACCGTGCTCACCCGTGATCGTGCCGCCCATCTCCAGCGCGGCCGTGATGGATTCGTCGAGCGCGGCCTGCAGCCGGTCCATCGCGGCGCCATCGACGTCCGGCCCCTGCCGGTCGATCCAGAAGGTGGGGTGCAGGTTGCCGTCCCCTGCGTGCGCCACCACCTTCAGGTGCACCTGCTGCGCCGCGGCCATTGCTTCGAGGGCAGCGACGTAGTCCACCAGGCGTGAGCGAGGCACCGCGACGTCCTCCCCCACGCGGTACTCGTCGTCCACCTCGACGCCCCGGCTGTGCCGGCGCAGTTCCACCAGCCGCTCCGCCTCTGCGTTGGCCTCACTGGTGACGGTTGCTCCGCCGGCCCGCAGAACCTCGCGCACCACGTCCGCTTCCGCCGCGGCACCGAACCCGTCGGTCTGGACAAGGAGCAGGGCGGTGCCCCGGGCACTCAGGTCCGAGCCGTGGATCCCGTCCAGCTGGACCAGCGTGCCGCCGTCAAGCAGCTCCATGATGGCTGGCTGGACGCGTGCCTTGCCCACCGCCAGGACCCCGGCAGCTGCGAGCCGGAAGTCAGGGTAGAACGCGGCGATGGTGTGGACTTCGCGGGGCAGGTACTTCAGCCGCACGGTGATTCCGACGACGATGCCCAAGGTCCCTTCCGAGCCCACGAAGAGCCCCGTGAGATCGTAGCCGGCGACTCCCTTGAAGGTCTGGTGCCCGGTATGGATCAGGGAGCCGTCAGCCAGCACGACATCCAGCGCCAGGACAGAATCCCGGGTGACGCCGTACTTGGCGCACCGCAGGCCACCGGCGTTGGTGGCAACGTTGCCGCCAATGGTGGAGCTGCGGAAGCTGGCGGGATCGGGGGCATACATCAAGCCATGCTGTGCGGCGGCCTCGTTGAGCACAGCGTTGACCACGCCGGGCTCCACTACCGCGGTTTCATCGTCGGGGTTCAGGGCCAGGATGCGGTCCATCCGCTCCAGCGACAGGATGATGCAGTCACGGGTGGCGTGGGCGCCGCCTGACACTCCGGTACCGGCGCCCCGGGCCACCACGGCCACGCCCAGATCCGCGCAGGCCTTCACTGCCGCCTGCACCTCGGCGACGGATTCGGGAAAAACGACGGCAAGCGGCAGCTGGAAATCGATGACGGGCGCTTGGTCCACCGCGTAGCGGCGGAGCGCAGCCTCGCTCGTGTCCACCCGGCCGGGCCCCAAGATGCTGCCCAGCTCGTCACTAATGCTTCCCACAAAGCCTCCACCCGTCGTCGTGATCTGGCCCAGTTTATGACGGACGGAGTCCCCTGTTACGAGCCTTCCACTGGAAGCGTTTCCAGCACTTGACCTGCCGATATAACCAGGCGCACAAATCCAGCCGCCATGGCGGTGGTGTAAGCGTTTTCATTTTTGGTGCCGCGAGCTTATGCTGGCAGACATGTCAGTCGATACTGTGACCGAGGCCACTTCTCCGGTGGCGGGGCCCCTTACTCCCATCCACGCTCCCGACACTGCGCCCGGTTGGTGGCGCTCCGCGGTGATCTACCAGGTCTACCCGCGGTCCTTCCGCGACCTCAACGGCGACGGGGTGGGCGACCTCGCCGGCATCACCGAAGAACTCCCCCAGCTCGCGGAGCTCGGCGTCGACGCCGTGTGGCTGTCGCCCTTCTACCGCTCCCCCCAGCGCGACGCGGGGTACGACGTCAGCGACTACTGCGACGTCGACCCGATCTTCGGAACCCTCGGGGACTTCGACGTCATGATGGCCGAGTCCCACCGGCTGGGTCTGCGGGTCATCGTCGATCTGGTTCCCAACCATTGCTCGGACCAGCACGCCTCCTTCCAGGCTGCCCTGGCCGCGCCGGCTGGAAGCCCGGAGCGTGACATGTTCATCTTCCGCGACGGCGCGGGCGAAGGTGGGCACGAGCCGCCGAATAACTGGCAGTCGCACTTCGGCGGCCCCGCCTGGACCCGGGTGGCCGGGCCCGACGGCCAGCCCGACCAGTGGTACCTGCACCTTTTCGACTCCTCGCAGCCCGACTTCAACTGGGACAACCCCGCCGTGCACGCGGAGTTTGAACGCGTGCTCCGCTTCTGGTTGGAACGCGGGGTTTCCGGCTTCCGGGTGGACGTGGCGCATGCCCTGGTCAAAGCTCCCGGCCTGCCTGCCTGGGGCGGCCGGGCCGACGGTTCCAGCACTGATGGCTTCCCCGGCCACGAGGCGCCGATGTTCGGCCAGCCCGCGTTGCACGACATCTACCGGAGGTGGCGGGAGGTCCTTGATGAGTACGGCCCGGACCGCATCCTGTGTGCGGAAGCCAACGTCGATCCGCTGCCGCGGCTGGCAAACTGGGTCCGTCCTGACCAGATGCACCAGGCCTTCAACTTTCCGTACCTCCATGCGGGACTGGACATCCACCGGCTGCGGACTGTCGTGACGGATTCCCTGGTGGCTTTGGACGCGGTGGGAGCACCAAGCACCTGGGTGCTTTCCAACCACGATGTCGTCCGGCATGCCAGCAGGTTTGGCTACAACGGGCAGGGGCCCCGCGACGGCGACGGCATCGGGCCTTTCGATCCCCAGCCGGACACAGCCCTGGGCCGCCACCGTGCGGCTGCCGCATCGCTTTTCATGTTGGGACTTCCCGGTGCCGCATACCTCTACCAGGGGGAGGAACTGGGGCTGCCCGACGGCACCGACATCCCGGAGCAACTGCGCCAGGATCCGACCTTCGCCCGCACCGGCGGGGAACGGCTGGGACGTGACGGCTGCCGCGTCCCACTCCCCTGGCGGGCGGCGGAGCCCCACCTCGGGTTCGGTGCCGGGGAGAGCCCGTGGCTGCCGTTCCCGGCATCCTTCGCGGAGCTCGCCCGCGACGTGCAGGCGGGGTCGCCGTCGTCGCATCTTTCCCTGTACCGGGAGATCCTGCGCCAGCGCCGGGCCTTGGACCTGGGACGAGGTTCCCTGGCCTGGGCCGAGAACTGGTGCACCGGTTCCTCGCTGGCCTATGTCAACGGCACTACGCTTGTCCTCATGAACCTCAACCACGATCCGCTGGATCTCCCTGCGGGCCAGGTCCTGCTGCGCAGCGCTTCCCCGGACGATGCCCGGTACCTGGCTTCAGGTGAGACTGCCTGGATCCGCCTCGAATCCGGGGCGCCCACAGACTGACATGGCGGGGATCAAGGAAGTTGCGGACAAAGCCGGGCTGTCCGTCGCCACTGTTTCACGGGCACTGGGCGGAAAAGCCAACGTTTCCGCAAAAAGCCGGCAGCTGGCCGAGGAGGCTGCGCGCGAACTGGGATTCGTTCCCTCGTATCACGCCGCCAGCCTGGCCTCCGGCCGCAACCACAACATCGGGTTGGTGGTCCCTTATGTCCACCGCTGGTATTTCTCCTCAGTGCTCGAAGGCGTCTCTGAGACCCTCCTGGATGCCGGCTATGACCTCACGCTCTACAACGTGGGGGAACTTCCGGAGCGGCGCAACAGCGTCCTGAACGACTTCCTGCTGCGCAAACGGCTCGACGCCGTCATCGCGGTTGCCTTGATGCTTGGCGAGGACGAAATCCAGCAGCTCCTGGCGGTGCATCGGCCGATCGTGGGAATCGGCGGGACGCTGCCGGGTGCTGCGACCATCAGGATCGACGACGCCGGTCTTGCGTCCCAGCTGACCGATCACCTGATCCGCTTGGGCCACACGCGGATTGCGCACCTGACGGGAAACCAGGAGCTGAACCGCGACTTCAAGCTTCCCGCGATCCGGGAGCGCGGTTTCCTGGAGGCCATGGAGAGGGCTGACCTGCCCGTGCATCGTGGCTGGCAGGTGCCTGCAGACTTCACGATCCACGGCGCCTACGCGGCGGCGAGGCAGTTGCTTGGAAGCGCCACGGAGCGCCCCACCGCGGTTTTTGCTGCCTCCGACGAGATGGCCGTCGGCACGATACTGGCCGCCCGCGACTACGGGCTCCGGGTACCGGAGGACCTGTCCGTTGTGGGTATGGACGGCCACGAGCTGGGTGAGACGTTCGGCCTGACCACCATTGACCAGGACCCGCGCGGCCAGGGGAAGCTTGCCGCCGCTACGGCGCTGGCCCTGCTGGACAACGGCGGTCCGGTACACGACCGGAAGGCGGACGACGGCGGGATGGAGGGTCCTGCGGGAAGCGACCAGGAATACCCTACGCACTTCGTCATCCGCAGCAGTACGGCCGTGCCGCCGGCCAGCCAGCAGCCCTAAGCGCCCATGAAGCGCGCGTACCGGGCGAGGATAGCGGGCCAGGCAGCGGCATAGCGCGCCCGAGCCGCCGCGGGGTCTTCCGCACCTTCCCAGCCCTCGTGGAAGATCCGCACTTCCGTGCCTTCGCCCTCCGGGTGGAAAACCACCAGCAGTTCTGTGGAATAGAGGGCGGTAGAACCCGGGTGCCAGGTGGCGTGGAAGGAAAACGGAGGCTGCCAGTCATCCAGCGTGCCCCAGATGCTGGTCCTGCCGTCGTCGGCTGTCTCCAGGATGAGGTTCTCCTCAAACTCCACGTAGGAGCCGGCACCGTACACGCCGTGGTCCTCAAGCGGCCACCAGAGATGCGTGTGGTCGGTAAAGCCCGCGAAAGCATGTGCCACTCCCCCGGGGACCACCACCGAGTTCACCAAGGGCTCGAGGGCGCCGGTACCGTCATGTCCGGTCCCCGCCGGTTCCTGTGCATGGCTGAAGAGGCTGTCCATGATGCTCAACTTTAGTCCAAGCAGCAGCAGCCACCCGCCCAGGACGCCCTCTCACGCCCTGCCGCTTCCCGGTGTGGGTTTTTTGGGTGGGCTTG
>NZ_JBYQFR010000024.1:0-30930 GCF_058266945.1 Arthrobacter sp. E70
GGAGCTCGGCGGGCCCTCTGGCATACTCGGATTCCCTGTGACCGACGAAACCGGCACCCCGGACGGGATCGGCCGGTACAACCACTTCAACGGTTCGTCCATCTACTGGTCGCCCGCCACGGGAGCCCACGAGGTGTACGGAGCCATCCGGGCCCAGTGGGCGGCCCTCGGTTGGGAGCGCAGCCGGCTCGGGTACCCGATCACCGGCGAGTACGGCATCACGGGCGGGCGCCGCAACGACTTCCAGCACGGTTCCATCCTGTGGCACGCGGCCAGCGGCAGGACCGAGGTCATCTACACCAGCATCCCGCCGGGGCTTCTGGGCGTCGACCTTGAGCGCATCCCAACCACGCAGAAGGTTGTCGCGCTCACGTTCGACGCCGGGGCCAACGATGCCGCCCTCCGATCGATCCTCAGCACGCTCGCCAGCAACGGCGTCCCGGGCACGTTCTTCCTCACCGGAGACTGGGTCAACCAGTTCCCCTCGGATGCAGCGCTGATCTACAACTCGGGACACCGGATCGGCAATCACTCCATGACCCACCCGGACTTCACGGCACTGACCGATGCCCAGATCGCGGCCGAGATCAGCAGCGCGCAGAGGACCATTGAAGCCGCTGGGGGCGAACCGCTCCCGTTCTTCCGCTTCCCGTTCGGTGCCCGCAATTCCCGCACGATTGCAGATGTCAACGCTGCGGGTTACGCGGCGATCCGGTGGACCGTTGACACCCTGGGCTGGCAAGGCACCATGAACGGATCGCGCGGCCCGGGCTTCATCGTCCAGCGCGTCATGGCGTCCGCGCAGCCCGGGGAGATCGTCCTGATGCACCTTGGCTCGAACCCCGACGACGGCTCTACGCTCGACGCCGCGGCCCTCCCACAAGTGATCTCCCAGCTCCGGGCGGCAGGCTACGGCTTCGTCACCCTGGACGCAGCCCTCGGCTAACTGGGCCCCGTACTGACGCGTTCCCGAAAGGACACCCCCATCTCGACAAATCACCCCCGGCTACCGGGGTGATTTGTCCAACGGATGCTGCTCGGCCGGGTAATAACCGCGATGCCAATAAAGCGGAAAGCGCCGGAGAGATTCTCCGGCGCTTTCCGCTTTATTGGTCGGGCTGACAGGATTTGAACCTGCGACCCCTTGACCCCCAGTCAAGTGCGCTACCAAGCTGCGCTACAGCCCGCTGGTTCCGCCGTTCTCCGCTGAACTTCCACCCAGGGATTCCTCCGAGGATTTCCATCAGCAGTCCGGCCGAACCACCTAGAAGAGCTTACACGATCCGGAGCGGTGCGAATGACACTTTCCGGATTTCAGCACCATGTGTGTCACAGACAACACCAGGATCAGCGCTTCCGGCCGCGCTTTTCCCGCACGCGCATGCTGACCTCGATGGGCGTGCCCTCGAATCCGAAGGTCTCACGCAGCCGCCGGGTGATGAACCGGCGGTACCCCGGGTCCAGGAACCCGGTGGTGAACAGCACGAACTTCGGCGGCCTGCTGGAGGCCTGCGTGCCGAAGAGGATGCGCGGCTGCTTGCCGCCACGGACCGGGTGCGGGTGCGCGGCCACGAGTTCTCCCAGGAAGGCGTTGAGGCGTCCGGTGGCGATGCGCTTGTCCCAGTTCTCCAGGGCCAGGTCCAGGGCGGGCACCAGCCTGTCCTTGTGCCAGCCGGTCTTTGCCGAAATGTTCACGCGCGGAGCCCAGTCCACGTGGGCCAGGTCCTGCTCGATCTCGCGTTCGAGGTAGCGGCGGCGTTCGTCGTCGAGCAGGTCCCACTTGTTGAAGGCCAGGACCAGGGCCCGGCCGGACTCGATGGCAAGCTGCAGGACACGGACGTCCTGCTCGCTGAGGACCTCGTCCACGGCGAGGAGCACGACGGCGACCTCCGCCTTCTCGAGGGCGGCCTGGGTCCGGAGCGAGGCGTAGTAGTCGGCGCCCTGCGCCATGTGCTGGCGGCGCCGGATGCCTGCGGTGTCAACGAAGCGCCAGGTGCGGCCGCCGAGTTCGATGAATTCGTCCACCGGGTCGCGGGTGGTGCCGGCGGTGTTGTCCACCACAACCCGCTCGGAGCCGGCCAGCTTGTTCAGCAGCGAGGACTTGCCCACGTTCGGGCGGCCAATGAGGGCGATGCGGCGCGGGCCGCCGGAGCGGTCAGTGCCCTCGATCGTGGAAAACTCCGGCAGCACGTCCATGACCTTGTCCAGCAGGTCGGCCACGCCGCGGCCGTGCAGTGCCGAAACAGGGTACGGCTCGCCGAAGCCGAGGCCCCAGAGAACGGCCGAGTCCGCTTCCTGAGCGAAGTCGTCCACCTTGTTGGCGACCAGGATGACCGGTTTCTTGCTCCGGCGCAGCATCTTCATCACGGCTTCGTCGGTGGCGGTTGCCCCGACGGCCGAGTCCACCACGAAGAGCACGGCGTCAGCGAGTTCCACGGCCATCTCGGCCTGCTCGGCCACACGGGCGTGGATGCCGCGGGCGTCATGCTCCCAGCCTCCGGTGTCCACGAGGGTGAAGTTGCGGCCGTTCCAGTTGGCCGAGTACATGACGCGGTCGCGGGTGACGCCGGGGGTGTCCTCCACCACGGCTTCGCGGCGGCCCAGGATGCGGTTCACCAGCGTCGACTTCCCCACGTTCGGCCGGCCGATGATGGCCAGCACGGGGTCCAGCTTGACGGGGCCTTCGAACTCCTCGTCGCCGTACTCTCCACTCAGCAGGGCGGCGTCGTCCTCATCGAGGTCGTAGTCCTCCAGCCCCGCCCTCAGGGAGGCTGCCCGCAGCTCCGCTTCGTCGTCGTCGATGGCTGCAAGCCGTTCGGCAACCTGGTCGGCGCCGCTGGGAGTGTATTCGTCGTCGTCCGCGCCGGAGTATCCGGAAGTCTGGGTGGTGTCGCTCATTGCACTGTCCTTAGTGGTCATCTGCCGGCGTCCCGGCTACTGCTGTCAAGTCTTGATGTTCAGCGAAGGGCAGGGGCTGCCCGCTGAGTTGTACGGTGTCCTGGACGTGCCCCGCCAGCGCTGCCCGGATCTCCTGCGCCGCCCTGTCCATTGAAGCACGGCCGCTTTCGCCGGCCCGGCGGGACAGGGTGAGGGCCGCCCCGAAGCTGACGTGGAAGCGCCGCCCGGCCCGGGGTACTGAATCGAGGTGCTCATGGCCGGTCCGGGTGCCCAGGATGGCGACCGGCACCACGGGCGCCCCGGAGTTCAGCGCAAGCCAGGCCACGCCGCCGTTGATGTCCGCGGCCGCACCGCTCCCCCGCGTTCCTTCAGGAAGGATCCCGACGCACCTGCCGGCGTCGAGCACGTCCTTGCAGCGCTGCAGCGCGGCACGGTCCCCGCTGCGGTCCACCGGAAGCTGGCCGGACGCTGTCAGCACCCGCCCCAGGAAACCCTTGAACATCTCCTGTTTGACCAGGATGTGCATGGGCCGCGGCGCCGCCCCGAACATCACGGGGCCGTCGAGGAAACTGATATGGTTGCCGGCGAAGATCACCGGTCCCCCGGTGGGGACGTTGCTCTTGCCGGTCACCGAGGTCCGGTAGACCAGGTGGTCCAGGACCCAGCCCACCGGCCTGCTCCACGCCATGGTCAGGCCGGACGGCACGCCCGCCCTGCCGTCAGTCACGGTTGAGGACCTTGGTGACTATCACGAGGGCGGCGTCGACGGTCTGTTCGAAGTCGAGGTCGGAGGAGTCCAGCGTCACCACGCCGGATGCAGCCTGCGTGAAGTTGACCACGGTGGAATCCCTGGCATCCCGGCGGGTGACCTGCGCCGCGAGCTGCTCGGCGTTCTGCGTTCCGCCCAGCTGGATACCCCGGCGGCGCAGGCGCGCTTCCTCGCTGGCGGTCAGGAGCATCCGCACCTCGGCGCCGGGCGCGACGACGGTGGTGATGTCCCTGCCTTCCACCACCATGCGGCGGTGGTGCTTTTCGATCAGCTCGCGCTGGCGCCGGATGAGTTCGGTCCGGGCGCCGAGGGTGGTGGCGACGGAGCTGACGGCCGAGGAGATAGCCGGCTCGCGGATGGCGTCGGTGACGTCCACCCCGTCCACCCGGACGAATTCCTCATTGGGGCTGGTGCTTAGTTCCAGGACCAGGTCGCGGGAAGCCTGCTCCACTGCCGCGCCGTCCTCGAGGTCGATGCCGTTGGTGACGCAGTGCCACGTGAGGGCGCGGTACATTGCACCCGTGTCCAGGTAGGCGAGCCGCAGCCTGCGGGCTACTTCCTTGCTGACGCTGGACTTGCCGGAGCCGGATGGCCCGTCGATGGCAACCACCAGCGGCCGCCCAACGCGAAGCGCGGGCAGGGTGTCAAGAAGTTCCTGTGTCATTACTGCAGTACCCGCCATCCGCGGTCGTTGAGTGCTTCGATCAGGTGGTCGTGCTTGTTGGGCAACACTGACAATTCCACCATGCCCACGTTCTGCCCGGACGAATGGTCCAGGCGGAGGTCTTCGACGTTCACGCCGATTTCACCGATTTCGGTGAGCAGCTGGGCGATCTGCCCGGGCCTGTCGTCCACGAGCACGGTGAGCCATGAGTACGCCTGCGGTGGTCCGCCGTGCTTGCCCGGAATCCGCGCCTGGCCGGCGTTGCCCTCGCTGATCAGCTGGGCAAGGTCCAGCCGGGCTCCGGGCGCGGTGGGGTGTTCCAGTGTTCCGATCAGCCGGTTCAGGTCCTCGCGGACACCGTAGAGGATTTCGACCACCTTGGCCGCGTTCCCGCCCAAGATCTGCACCCACAGGGTGGGATCGCTGGCGGCGATCCTGGTGGTGTCCCGGAGGCCGTTGCCGGCGAGGGACAGCGCGTGCAGCGGCGTGCCCTGCAGCCGGCTTGCCAGCAGCGACGACATCACCTGCGGCAGGTGTGAGACCAGGGCGACAGCCTCGTCGTGTTCGTCGGCCGTGAACTGTGAAACAACCGCGCCAAGGTCGGAGGCCAGCGACCGTGCCACCTGCAGGGCGTGCGCCGATGTCTCCTCCGAGGGGCAAAGCACCCAGGGCATGGAGGTGAACAGTTCGCCGCGTGCAGCCACCGGGCCTGACTTTTCCCGCCCCGCCATGGGGTGGGTCCCGACGTAGCGGGACAGGTCGGCGCCCACGTTGCGGAGCCGGGACTGGATGCTGGCTTTGACGCTGGCGATGTCCACCACCACCGCACCGGGGTATGTCTCCAGGGCCTGGTGCACCACGTGGGCGGTGACGTCCGGCGGGGCTGCGACGACCACCAGCTCAGGCGTGGCATCGCCCAACTCGGCCAGGGGGCGCCCCGCCCCGATATCAACGGCCACCGCCTGGTTGGTCGGTGAGGGGTCGGACAGGAACACCGGGACACCGCGGCCGCGCAGGCCCAGCCCGATGCTGGTCCCCAGAAGCCCCGTACCTATGACCACTACCGGTCCGTTCAGGTGTCCGCGGCCGTGGCTGTGGAATGCCGACATGGGTCAGAGTCCTACGGATGCCAGCAGATGCCCGACTTCCTGCTTGCCCAGGTTGCGGATGCTGCCCTGGCGCTGGTCTCCCAGGCCGATGGGGCCGACCTTGACCCGGACCAGCCGCTGGACCGGGAAGCCCACGGCGTCGAAGAGGCGGCGGACAATGCGGTTCTTGCCCGAGTGGAGCACGACCTCGATCAGGACGTGTCCGGGAGTGGAGTCCACCAGCCGGAAGGAGTCGACCGCAGCCATGCCATCCTCGAGTTCAACGCCTGCTTTCAGCTGCGCGCCGATGCCCTGCGGGAACGGCCCACGGACCTGGACCAGGTAGGTCTTGGGAACCTCGTAGGACGGGTGGGTGAGCCGGTTGGCCAGCTCGCCGTCGTTCGTCAGCAGCAGCAGGCCTTCCGTGGCGACGTCCAGGCGGCCAACATGGAAAAGCCGTTCGCCGGTGTTCTTGTTGCTCTTGAGGAAGTCGCTGATGCAGGGGCGGCCCTCGGGGTCCTCCATGGTGGAAACAACGCCCTTCGGCTTGTTGAACACCATGTAGACCAGGTTTTCGTCCAGTTGGATCCGCAGCCCGTCGACGTGGATCACTGCAGTCTTCGGGTCCACGCGGACGCCGAGCTCGGTGACTACCTGGCCGTCCACCTCTACGCGGCCTTCCGCGATCATTTCCTCGCAGACGCGCCGGGAAGCGACTCCTGCCGAGGCCATCACCTTCTGGAGGCGCACGCCGTCGGCATCGCGGAGTTCTGACTGGGGAACATTGCCGCGCGGGCCCTTCTTCCGTGCGGGCTTGCGGACCGGACCCAGGTTCTGGCCGAAGCGTTCGCTGCCGAAGGCACGGGAGGCTGCCGCGCCGGGAGCACCGGTGCGCGGCTTGGGCTTGGGCGCGCCGGGGGTTCCGGGCGCCTTCTTGGCGCCGGGCTTGCGCGCTGCGGGCTTGCGCGACGACGGCTTGGCGGCCTTGGTGCCCTCCGTCCCGTGTGCCGGCTGGCCACCGAGATCGGGGTCGATGAAGCGCTCCTCGCGCGACTTGGGCGCGCGGTGCGGCCGGTCGCCGCCGAATCCGGAGGCGCGCTTGCCCGTGCTGCGGGATCCCCCGCTGAAGTTTCCGCCCTGCGGGCTGCGCTGTTGGGAACTGCGTTCCTTGCCGCTGCGTCCCGAACCGTTACGTGGTGAACCCTGGCGTCCCGCCTGTGTCATGACCCGTCCTTCAATGTATTGGCCGGCACGATGTCCAAAGACAACCCTAGCCAGCCGCGCAGATTTAGTCTGCCCTGATAAAAATATTCGCGCAGGCAGGAGCTTTCCTGCCTACATGGTGTCGGCGTCGTAGAACTCTGAGATCCCCTCGAGCCCCGGTAGGTGCGGCGACAATTGGGGCAGGTCCTCCACCGAACCAATCCCCATCCGTTCGAGGAAATACGAGGTGGTCCGGTACAGGAGTGCGCCGGACTCGGGATCAGTTCCCGCGTCCTCGATCAGCCCGCGCTGGGCCAGTGTCCGTACGACAGAATCGACATTGACTCCACGAATTGCAGACACCCTGGCCCGGGAAACGGGCTGGCGGTATGCGATCACCGCCAGCGTTTCCAATGCCGCCTGGGTGAGCCTGGTGGTCTGCCCCTCGAGCACGTACTTGCCAACGACGTCGGCAAACTCTGCGCGGGAGTAGATCCGCCAGCCACCGGCGATGTTCCGCAATTCAAAACCCCGGGGGCTGGAGCCGAAGCCAGCTGGGCTGTCGTCTTCCATATCCGGGGCATTAACAGTATAGCCGTTGTACTCACGCTGGAGTTCTGCCAGCAGGGAGCCCACCTCCCCCACCGTCAGCCCCACGCCCGCGGCAAGTTCCTCCTCCGTGGCAGGTTGGTCCAGGACCATCAGGACTGCTTCGATCGCGGCTTTGGCGCCGCCGGGACGGTCCAGGAAGTCAGGATCACTGCCTGCTTCCATTTCCGGTTCCGGGTTCACGGTTGCTCCTCGTACTCTTCACTCACGTTTTCTGCGGACCAGTCCCGGCCTCCCGCGGTCCAATGAACGGCCAGCTCCGCCAGCGGCGAGAGCTGGTCAAAGGACACCACCCGGTCGCGGAACAGCTCCAGCAGGGCCAGGAACCTCGCCACCACCACCAAAGTGGAACCGGCGTCGGCGATCAGGGAACGGAAGGAAAGCGGCGACTCCCTTTGCAGCCGCAGCCCCAGTACCTCTGCCTGTTCCTTGACGCTGACGTTGCTGCCGTGCAGGTGGCCGAGGGCCACCTGCGGAGGCTCCGCCGGCGCCTTGGGTCGGAGTGCGGCTTCGGCGAGGGCTGCGAACTGGTCCGGTGTGTGTTTCCAGACCAGCTCGGGCAGCATCGCGGCGAAATGCTCCTCCAGCCCCACCTGCCGTGGGAAACGCCGGCCTTCCTGGTGCAGTGTTTCGCCGAGGAGGGAGGCCACCTGCTTGAAGGCCTTGTATTGGAGCAGGCGGGCGAAGAGGAGGTCCCGGGCCTCCAGCAGGGCGATGTCCTCGTCGTCCTCCACTTCACCTGCCGGAAGGAGCCGGGCCGCCTTCAGGTCGAGCAGCGTGGCCGCGATCACGAGGAACTCGCTTGCCTCGTCCAGTGCCCATTCCTCGCCGAGATCCTGCAGCTTGCGGATGTATTTGATGAATTCATCCGTCACGGTGGCAATGGCCACTTCCGTGATGTCCAGCTGGTGCTTGGCGATCAGTCCGAGGAGAAGGTCGAACGGGCCCGTGAAGTTGGCCAGCCGTACCTCGAACCCGGGTTTGGAATCGGCCACGGCGTGGCTAAGGTGCGCCGCCGCGGGAAATCAGCTCCTTGGCCAGGCGGCGGTAGGCGTCCGCGCCCACGTGGTTGCCGGCATAGCTGGTAATGGGCTCCGCAGCGACGGTGGCATCGGCGAACTTAATGGAGCGCTTGATGACTGTCTCGAATACCTTCTCGCCGAAGGCCTCCACCAGGCGGGTAATGACCTCACGGCTGTGCAGTGTCCGTGCGTCATACATGGTGGCCAGCACGCCGTCGACCTGCAGCCGCGGGTTGAGCCGGTCCTGGACCTTGTCGATGGTCTCCACCAGCAGTGCCACGGCGCGCAGCGCAAAGAACTCGCAGATCAACGGGATGATGACGCCGTGGGCGGCCGTGAGGGCATTGACCGTCAACAGGCCCAGGGAGGGCTGGCAGTCGATCAGGACGACGTCATAGTCGTCCTCGACCTTCTTGAGGGCGCGGTCCAGGACCTGCTCCCGGGCCACCTCGTTGACCAGCTGCACTTCCGCGGCGGAGAGGTCGATATTGGCCGGCAGCAGGTGGACATTCTCCACGCCGGTCTGGTGGATGGCTTCACGGATGTCCACCTTGCGGTCCATCAGGACGTTGTACACGGTGAGGTCCAGTTCGTGCGGGTTCACGCCCAGCCCTGCCGACAGCGCCCCCTGGGGATCGAAGTCCACCAGGAGGACGCGGCGGCCATACTCGGCGAGCGCCGCAGCGAGGTTGATGGTGGACGTGGTCTTGCCGACGCCGCCCTTCTGGTTGACCATGGCGATGACGCGGGCCGGGCCGTGGGAGGACAGCGGCGCGGGTTCGGGGAACTCGCGCAGTGGCCGTCCCGTGGGGCCCATCACCGCGTTATCCAGGTCGAATTCCGTGCCTTCCAGAGTTGCCGAACCCTGTTCGCTGCTCACGTATCTGTCCACACTTTCGATGACGGTGATTTCCTGCCGCTGGCTCGCCAGCGCCGTTCGTTCTTGCTCCCAAGGTTACCGTGCCCGACACGGTATCCGAGGGAACTTGACTTTCCGCGGATGTTGAGCCTTTACCCTCTAGTTGAGGTCGAAGGTTGCCCCTTGCCATGGAAAAAACCGCCTCCGCAGCACGGCTGCGGAGGCGGTTCTTGCGAAGGTGCTGCCGAAGGCTAGGCCTTGGCTGCCTCGCGGGCGCCTTCTTCCTTCGGCGCCATTTCGCCGTGGTGGTGGGCCAGCATGGTGGCTTCGTCAAACGGCTCCTGGCCGGACAGTACGCGGCCCACCTGTCCGCCGTCGATCTCCTTGACCCAGGTGCCGATCAGGACCGTGGCAACAGCGTTGCCGGTGAAGTTGGTCAGAGCGCGGGCCTCGGACATGAAGCGGTCGATGCCGACGATCATGCCCACACCGCCCAGCAGTTCCGGCTTGTGCGCCTGCAGGCCTGCCGCCAGGGTGGCCAGGCCGGCGCCGGTGACACCGGCGGCGCCCTTGGAAGCGATGATCATGAAGACCAGCAGGGAGATCTGGGCACCGAGGTCCAGCGGGGTTCCCATGGCGTTGGCCACGAAGAGGGAGGCCATGGTCAGGTAGATGGCCGTGCCGTCAAGGTTGAACGAGTAGCCGGTGGGAACGGTGACGCCGACGACGGGCTTGGAGACTCCGAGGTGTTCCATCTTGGCGATGAGGCGCGGCAGGGCAGCCTCGGACGACGAGGTGGAGAAGATCAGGAGGTACTCGCGGGCCAGGTACTTCATCAGTTTGAAGATGTTCACGCCTGCCACCACCTGCAGGAGGCCGCCGAGGATGACCACGATGAACAGGGCGCAGGTGATGTAGAAGGCGATCATCAGGGTGAACATGCTCACGATGGCCTGGACGCCGGTTGCCCCGACGACGGCGGCGATGGCGCCGAAGGCGCCGACCGGAGCGAGCCACATGATCATGATGAGGATGCGGAACACCAGGGCCTGGCCGTGGCCGATGGCCTTCAGGATCGGGGCGCCCTGGGCGCCCATCTTCTGGAGCGCGAAGCCAACGAGGATGGCGGCCAGCAGGGTGGGCAGTACGGGGACGTCACCCGGAATGATGCCCAGCAGGAAGTCAACGGTGCTGTCCGTGGCTGCCTTCTTGTTGGGGTCGTAGGGTGTCAGCTTCAGCCCCTCACCGGGGTGGATGAGGTTGCCGACCACGAGGCCGATGGCCAGCGCGAAGGTGGACATGATGATGAAGTAACCCAGCGCCAGGCCGCCGACCTTGCCGACGGTGGCGGCCTTGGCGATGGAGCCGATGCCCAGGACGATGGTGCAGAAGATGACCGGTGCGATCATCATCTTGATGAGCTTGATGAAGCCGTCACCCAGGGGCTTGAGCGACTTGCCCACCTCCGGGAAGAGCAGGCCAACCACCGCGCCGAGAATGACGGCGGCGATAACGGCGATGTAGAGGTAATGCGACTTGTCCAGTCCCTTGCGCCGCGGCGTCGCGGTCTCGGGCGACTCTCCTCGTTGAGAAGCCATGATGTGTCTCCTTGTGGATATTCTGATAGACGCTGCGGCGCAGTCTCTGGGCTCAACACGTCCTTGCAATGTGATATCCATCATTGGGCACCCCGTGATCCAGCTCACCGTTGCGTTCATATTGGTCGCGGCACCCGCAGGGTCGGATGGAGGTACGCATGATCCACCGCTGGAGTATCGCGCGCCGGCTCTTCCTGGCAAACCTGCTGATCGTCATTTCCTTCATCGCCATTGTGGGAACGGCTGCGTACGTGGATGCAAAGGACCGGACCTACGACGAGGAGGGCCGCCGCATGGAGGGGGTGGCAGCGTCCATCGCCGCCAATCCCCTGGTGCTCCAGGCGGCAGCTGCGCAGGACCCGTCCGCCTTCCTGCAGCCGTATGCCAGGGATGTGGCCGCTGCCGCGCATGTTGACTTCATCACCATCATGGCTCCGGACCGGACCCGTTGGACGCACCCAAAGGACGAGGAGCTGGGCCGGCCGTACATCGGCTCCATCGATGCTGCCCTGCAGGGACGGTCCTTTACGGAAGTCACAGCGGGCACACTGGGCCCTTCAGTGCGCACCATCGTCCCCGTCAAGGATTCCGCGGGAACGGTGAAGGCGCTGGTGGCTGCGGGTGTTACCGTCCGAAGCGTCGACGTCGCCCTCGCCGGACGCCTGCCCGCCCTGCTTGCCCTCGGCGTCGCCCTGCTGGTCGGCGGATCCCTGGCATCCTGGCTGCTGGGCCGGTACCTGCGCGGGGTCACCCGGGGCTGGGGGCCGGAACAGTTGGCGCAACTGTTCGCCTACTACGAATCCGTGCTCCATTCGGTCCGCGAGGGACTGATCCTCATCGATGCCAGGAAGCGCGTGGTGATGTACAACGACCAGGCCGCAGAGCTGCTGGGCTTGCCCGAAACCGGCAGCAACGATCCCACGCGGCCTCCGTCGCTGGCAGACCTGCCCCTGGACGGCGAACTCCGCAGCCTCTTTGATTCGGGACGAAGCACCAAGGACGAGATAGTCCTGACCGGCTCCCGGGTGCTGGTGGTGAACCAGGGGCCGGCCAGGGGTCCGAAGTCCCCTGGTGCACGCGGGAAGGTTCCTGTCTATGGAACTGTGGCAACGCTTCGGGACCGGACAGAAATCGAGGCGCTGGGCAACGAACTGCAGACCATGCGGACACTGTCCGATGCGCTGCGGGCACAGACCCACGAACACGCCAACCGGCTGCACACCATGGTCTCGCTCCTGGAACTTGGCCGGACGGCGGAGGCCCTGGACTTCGCAACCCAGGACCTGGCCCTGAGCCAGCGGCTGACCGATGACATGGTGAGCTCCATCGACGAGCCCGTGGTGGGTGCCCTGGTCATGGGCAAGGTGGCCGAGGCGCACGAGCGCGGCGTACAGCTGGACGTGTCCACCCTGGGTTCAGGCGCGGCTCCGGGGGTTGCCGTGCAGGACCTTGTGACCATCCTGGGCAACCTGCTGGATAACGCCATCGACGCTGCCGCCGACGGGGCCCCGCCGCGGCGGGTGGACCTGACCGTCGAATCCGATGAGGAAGGGCTGGACATCGCTGTCAACGACTCCGGCGCGGCAATCGACGCCACGGACGCGGAGCACATGTTCCGGCACGGCTACAGCACGAAACCCCCGGGCCCGGGCGGCCGGGGCATCGGCCTGGCCCTGGTCCGGCAGGCCGTGAACCGCCTGGGCGGTACGCTGGCCATCAACGGGCGGCGCGGCGCCAAGTTCGAGGTCTTCCTGCCGGCTGCGGCGGCCCCGGAAAAGGAGCAGAGACAGTGAGCAACATCCGGGTCCTCGTCGTCGAGGACGAGGCCATCGCCTCCGCAGCCCATGCAGCATATGTCGAGCGGCTGGAAGGGTTCGAGCTGGCGGGGACAGCGCCCGACGGGCAGTCGGCCCTGCGGCTGCTGAACGAATTCGTGGCCGCCGGCCGGCCGGTGGAACTGGTCCTGCTGGACATGAACCTTCCCGACCTCCACGGCCTGGACATCGCCCGGCGCATGCGTTCCGCGGGCATCCTGGCCGACATCATCGCCATCACGGCTGTTCGTGAACTCGCCATTGTCCGCAGCGCCGTGGCGATCGGCGTGGTCCAGTACCTGATCAAGCCGTTCACCTTCGCCACGTTCTCGGACAAGCTGGAAAGCTATCGGCAGTTCCGCCGGCAACTGGCCGGCTCCGGGGGCGGCGGGGGCAAGGGCGGCGCCTCGCAGAGCGAGGTGGACCAGGCATTCGCAAGCCTTCGGGCACCGTCCGAGCTGCCCCTCCCCAAGGGCCTGTCAACGTCCACCCTGGGTTCCGTCCAGGATTTCCTCCGCGGGCAGCAGGAAGCCGTCTCGGCCACCGAGGTGATGGAAGCCCTTGGCATGTCCCGGGTCACGGCGCGGCGCTACCTTGAGTACCTGGCCGACGCCGGGACGGTATCCAGGACAGCCCGCTACGGCACCCCCGGCCGGCCCGAGAACGAATACCGTTGGAGCGGCCGCCCGTGAAATTGGCGGCTCCACGCCCCGCCTGCGTCCTCAGCCGGTTTGTTCCCTGCCCACCCGAAGGGCACCTATCAGCTGGTCGATGACCCCCGGGTCTTCGATGGTGGAAGGCACCGTATACTCCTCCCCGTCCGCTATCTGGCGCATGGTTTTGCGCAGGATCTTCCCGGAGCGGGTCTTGGGCAGGGCACCCACCACTGTCACGTGCTTGAAGTCCGCCACCGCACCGATGTCCCGCCGGACCAGTGCCACCAGATCCTTGGCGAGGACCTCCTCAGGAACGTCCACCCCGGATTTCAGCACCACGTAGCCGCTGGGGCGCTGGCCCTTGAGCGGGTCCGCGAGGCCGATGACGGCGCATTCCGCCACCGCAGGATGCTGGCCGATGACCTGTTCCATGGCGCCCGTTGAAAGCCGGTGGCCGGCGACGTTGATGATGTCATCGGTGCGGCCCATGACGAACAGGTAGCCGTCCCCGTCGCGGTATCCGGAATCCCCCGTGGCGTAGCAGCCGTCGAAAGCCTGCAGGTAGGAAGTAACATAGCGTTCGTCGTTGCGCCACAGGGTGGCCAGGGTTCCCGGTGGCAGCGGCAGCGCCAGCACGATGTTGCCCTCGGTCCCCGGCTCAACTTCCTCCCCGGCACCGTCAAGGATCCGCAGCTTGAACCCGGGCATCGGCACGCTCGGCGACCCCGCCTTGATGGGCAGCTGTTCCAGCCCGCGCGGATTGGCACAGATCGCCCAGCCGGTTTCGGTCTGCCACCAGTGGTCCACCACGGGCACGCCCAGGGTCCGGGAGGCCCACTGGAAGGTATCGCTGTCGAGCCGCTCGCCTGCGGCGAAGAGCGTACGGAGGCTGCTGATTTCATACTTTTCCAGCAGTCCCGCTTCCGGATCGGCTTTGCGGATGGCCCGCAGCGCGGTCGGAGCCGTGAACAGCACATTGACCTGGTGGTCCTGGATGACGCGCCAGAACGCACCGGCGTCCGGTGTCCCCACCGGCTTGCCCTCGTACAGCACGGTGGTGGCGCCGGCAAGCAGGGGACCGTAGACGATGTACGAGTGCCCCACCACCCAGCCGACGTCGGAGGCAGTCCACATCACGTCGCCGGGGCCGACGTCGTAAATATTCTCCATCGTCCAACGGAGAGCGACGGCGTGTCCCCCATTGTCCCGCACCACGCCTTTGGGGGAACCGGTGGTTCCGGAGGTGTAAAGGATATAGAGCGGGTCAGTGGCGTCGACGCCGACCGGAGCCACAGGCTCCGCCCGGTCCATCTCCGAATCCCAGTCCAGCCAGCCCGGGTAGTCGGCTGCCGAGGCCGCAAAATCCTCGCGCGCCTTGACCAGCACCGGGGTTTCGAGCGCACCGGCAAGTGCGAGGGCATCTGCGACGGCTGGCAGGTACTCGATCCGACGGTTGGGTTCGATGCCGCCGGACGCGGTAACGACCACTGCGGGATCCGCGTCCCGGATGCGGGCAGCGAGCTCCTTGGGGGCGAAACCTCCGAACACGACCGAATGGACCCCGCCGAGCCGTGCCGTGGCCAGCATGGCGATGGCGGCCTCGGGAATCATGGGCATGTAGATCACCACACGGTCGCCCTTGCCCACACCGTTGCTGCGCAGCACCCCGGCGAAGCGGGCGGCGAGGTCAGTAAGTTCCGCGTAGCTGAAGCGTTGCTGCACGCCCAGCATTGCGGAGTCGTAGATCAGGGCATCCTGCGCACCGCGGCCTTCCGCCACGTGCCGGTCGAGGGCGTTATGGCAGGTGTTCAGGACACCGTCCGGAAACCAGCGGAACAGCGGGGCCCGGCTGGAGTCCAGAGCCTTCACCGGCGGTGTGCTCCAGTCGATCTGTCCGGCGGCCTCGAGCCAGAACTCCTCCGGCTGCTGCACACTGCGCTGGTAGGTGTCCCGGTAGCTGTTGGTGACCATCAAGTTATCCCGTCCACGGCGTTGTGATGCAGCTCATGGTAGCGCCAGGAAACAACGCGACACAAGACCTTTGTATACATAACCCGGAAGGTCGCTGGGAAAAATCGAGAAAGTCCTCGCTATTCGCTCGGTTGTGTATACACTGGTGGAGTCAATGAGGAAGGAGGCCCCTGATGCGAGCCAGCGACAAGGCCTACGTCGCCCTGCGGGACGACATTGTCGAGTGGCGCCTGGCGCCGGGGACCGTCCTTGCCGAGGTGGAACAGTCCGAACGCCTGGGCGTCTCGCGCACTCCGCTCCGGGAGGCGCTGAGCCGGCTCACGGCGGAAGGCCTGACGGCGGCGGCGGGAGGCCGCGGCGTCGTCGTCACCGATATTTCCCTTGAGGACATTGACGAACTGTTCGAACTGCGCGGAACCCTGGAGGGCAAGGCCGCCGCGCTGGCTGCCGAACGCGGCGACCGCGCAACGTTCGAGCAGCTGCAGCGCGAGCTGCTCCAGGCCCCGGAGCTGGTCCGGGGGCCGAACCCGGCCCTGCATGACTATTACGAACTGGTGGGACGGCTGGATACGGCCATCGACGCCGCCATCTCCAACTCCTACCTGGCCCAGGCCATGCGCAGCCTGCGCGTGCACCTGGTCCGGGTCCGCCGGCTGGCAGCCGACGACGCCGTCCGCCTGACCGCAGCAGCCGCCGAGCACGCTGCCATTGCCGAGGCGATTGCCGCGGGCAACCCGAAGCTCGCCGAGGCCGCGACCACGATCCACCTGCACCGCAGCCTTTCCCACGTTAAAGCAACCCACGTACCGCACCAGAAGGAGCACCATGGTTAAGGAACACCACGTCCGCGTCTACAAGAGCGAGGAAAACCTGGCCCGCGAGGACCAGCTTGCCTACAAGATCGCCCAGGTCGCCGCCGACCCCGTGGAGGTCTCCGACGAGGTCACCGACATGGTGATCAACCGCGTGATCGACAACGCTTCGGTGGCCATCGCGTCCCTGAACCGCGCCCCGATCGTCGCGGCACGTGCGCAGGCGCTCACCCATGGTCCCAGCACCGGCGGCAAGGGTTCCAAGGTGTTCGGCATCGAGGAACGGGTCGCCCCGGAATGGGCTGCCTGGGCCAACGGCGTGGCCGTCCGCGAACTCGATTACCATGACACGTTCCTCGCGGCCGACTACTCCCACCCCGGGGACAACATCCCGCCGATCCTGGCGGTCGCGCAGCACGTGGGCTCCAGCGGCAAGGACCTGGTCCGCGGCATCGCCACCGGCTACGAGATCCAGGTGAACCTGGTCAAGGCCATCTGCCTGCACAAGCACAAGATCGACCACGTGGCACACCTGGGCCCCTCCGCAGCCGCCGGCATCGGCACCCTGCTGGGCCTCGACGTCGAAACCATCTTCCAGTCCGTGGGCCAGGCACTGCACACCACCACCGCCACCCGGCAGTCCCGCAAGGGTGAAATCTCCACCTGGAAGGCCCACGCCCCGGCCTTCGCGGGCAAGATGGCCATCGAATCCGCAGACCGGGCCATGCGCGGGCAGACCTCCCCCGTGCCCATCTACGAAGGTGAAGACGGCGTCATCGCGTGGATGCTCGACGGCCCGGACGCGTCCTACATGGTCCCGCTTCCCACCCCCGGCGAAGCCAAGCGAGCCATCCTGGACACCTACACCAAGGAACACTCCGCCGAATACCAGGCCCAGGCCTGGATCGACCTGGCCCGCAAGCTCCACCGCGAACACCCCGAGGCCACCGATCCCGCCAACGTCGAATCCGTGCTGATCAGGACCAGCCACCACACCCACTACGTGATCGGCTCCGGCGCCAACGACCCCCAGAAATACTCCCCCACCGCGAGCCGGGAAACCCTGGACCACTCCATCCCCTACATCTTCACCGTCGCCCTGCAGGACGGGGCCTGGCACCACGTTGACTCCTATGCCCCCCAGCGCGCCGCCCGCCCCGACACGGTGGAGCTGTGGCACAAGGTGACCACTGTGGAAGACCCCGAGTGGACCCGCCGCTACCACTCGCTGGACATCTCCGAGAAGGCCTTCGGCGGCTCCGTCGAGGTCACGCTCAAGGACGGCACCGTCATCACCGACCAGATCGCCGTCGCAGACGCCCACCCGCTGGGTGCCCGCCCCTTCGCCCGCGAGCAGTACGTGAACAAGTTCCGCACCCTCGCCGCCGGCCTCGTGGAGGAGGCGGAAATCGAACGGTTCCTCGCCGCCGTCGAGCGACTCCCCCACCTCGCCGCCGGCGAACTGGACCAGCTGAACATCACCGCCGCCCCGGGCGTCATCGACCTGGCCGCGGCGCCGAAGGGACTCTTCTGATGCTGTACTCCAAGACCACCCCGGAGCAGAAGCGGATCAGGTTCCGGGAACTGCTGTCCTCCGGAACCATCCAGCAGTTCCCGGGCGCGTTCAACCCGCTCTCCGCCCGGCTGATCGAGGAAAAAGGCTTCGCCGGGGTGTACATCTCCGGCGCTGTCCTCGCCAACGACCTCGGCCTGCCGGACATCGGACTGACCACCCTCACCGAGGTAGCCACCCGGGCCGGGCAGATCGCCCGCATGACGGACCTGCCCGCCATCGTCGACGCCGACACCGGCTTCGGCGAGCCGATGAACGTGGCGCGCACAGTCCAGGAGCTTGAAAATGCCGGCCTGGCCGGTTGCCACATCGAGGACCAGTTCAACCCCAAGCGCTGCGGCCACCTGGACGGCAAGAACGTGGTGGACCTGGAGACCGCCACCAAGCGGATCCGCGCCGCCGCCGACGCCCGGCGGGACCCGAACTTCCTGGTCATGGCCCGGACCGACATCCGTGCCATCGACGGGCTGGAGGCGGCGAAGCAGCGTGCCAGGGCCCTCGTCGAAGCCGGGGCGGACGCGATCTTCCCTGAAGCCATGAAGGACCTCAGCGAGTTCAAGGCGATCCGTGATGCCGTCGACGTGCCGATCCTGGCCAACATGACAGAGTTCGGCAAGAGCGCGCTGTTCACCGTGGACGAACTGGCGGGCGTCGGTGTCAACATGGTCATCTACCCGGTAACGCTGCTCCGTAGTGCCATGGGCGCCGCTGAGCGTACTCTGGAATCGATCAAATCCGACGGCACCCAGGAGGCGCAGGTTCCAAGCATGCTGACCCGTGCCCGGCTCTACGACCTCGTTGACTATGAGGCCTACAACCGCTTTGACACCGGGGTCTTCAACTTCCAGATCCCCGGCACCTAAACAAACCACCGGATTGCCGGCAGCAGCCGGACAACAGGCTTGAGGAACAAAGGAGTTTCAGCGTGGCTGAAAATGAGATCAAAAAGGGCCTTGCCGGCGTCGTGGTGGATTACACCGCGGTTTCCAAGGTCAACCCGGAGACGAACTCGTTGCTCTACCGTGGCTATCCCGTCCAGGAATTGGCCGCCCGGTGCAGCTTCGAGGAGGTGGCGTACCTGCTCTGGAACGGCGAACTTCCCACCCAGGATCAGCTGGCAGAATTCACCGCTCGGGAACGGGGCGGCCGCGCCCTGGACCCGGTGGTCAAGCAGGTCATCGACGCCTTGCCCACGACGTCGCACCCGATGGACGTGTGCCGGACGGCGGCTTCCGTGATGGGGGCACGCCACCCGTTGGCGGAGGACTCCTCGCGTGAGGCAAACATGGCCAAGGCCGTGGACCTGTTCGCAGCCATGCCTGCAGTGGTGGCCTACGATCAGCGCCGCCGCCACGGGCAGGATGTGGTGGAGCCCCGCGATGACCTGGGCTACTCGGCCAACTTCCTGTGGATGACCTTCGGCGAGGAACAGGTCCCGGAGGTGGTCGAGGCCTTCAACGTCTCCATGATCCTGTACGCCGAGCACTCCTTCAACGCCTCCACCTTCACTGCCCGCGTGATCACCTCCACGCTCTCCGACCTGCATTCCGCCGTCACCGGCGCGATCGGAGCGTTGAAGGGGCCGCTGCACGGCGGCGCAAACGAAGCCGTGATGCACACCTTCGACGAAATCGGCATTCGGCAGGAGGAGTCCCTCGAAGACGCCGCGGCCCGGGCGAAGGCCTGGATGGAAAACGCCCTGGCGCAGAAGAAGAAGGTCATGGGCTTCGGCCACCGTGTCTACAAGCACGGCGACTCCCGCGTGCCCACCATGAAGGCCGCCCTGGACAAGATGATCGCGCATTACGGCCGCCCGGAAATCCTGGGCCTCTACCAGGGGCTGGAGACCGCCATGGACGAGGCGAAGGCGATCAAGCCGAACCTCGACTACCCTGCGGGGCCGACGTACCACCTGATGGGCTTCGACACGCAGACCTTCACTCCGCTGTTCGTGGCCAGCCGCATCACGGGCTGGACAGCGCACATCATGGAGCAGCTGGACTCCAACTCGCTGATCAGGCCGCTGAGCGAATACAACGGGCACGAGGAGCGGCACCTGGCATAACGTCCCTGCCGGGAAGCACCTGAGGGACGTACGACGGCGGTCCGGCACTTTGGTGCCCGGCCGCCGTCGGCCTTTTAACCGTCAGCCCGGGAGGCTTGCTCAGTCCAGGAGGCTTTGCTCAGTCCAAGAGGCTTTCCGAGGATGCCACGGATTCGTTGTCCGTGTGCATCGTGACTACGACGTTGACCCTGCCCCCTTCAAGCACCACGGGAAGCCAATGGTCGGCGTCCTGCCACATCCGGTCCACCGGCAGTGAACTGACGCTGAACCATTCGGGCAGGATTTCATCGCTTGCCGTTGGCTCGCCGTCCCACGTCCGGGCCGTGAAGAGCCGGGTGGCCATGTTCCATTCCGGCTTGGCGGGAAAAACGAAGCGGACGGTGCCGGCGTCTGCCAGGTCCTCCTGGCGGAGCACCACCGCAGTCTCTTCCAGCACTTCCCGGATGACGGCTTCGGCGTCGCTCTCTCCCGGCTCCACGTGGCCGCCGATGCCCACGATCTTGCCCTTGCCGAAACCGGTCTGCTTCAGTCCCAGCAGCACCTCGGCCCCGTTCTCCCCCTCCCGCAGGAGGAAGCACAGGGTCACAGCAGCCGCACTCATCCCGGAACCTCCAACCGGCCGTTACCCCAGTGCCCGGGGATGGGCCGCGGCGTAGATTTCGCGCAGGGTGTCGGCCGTGACCAGCGTGTACACCTGGGTGGTGGTCACCGATGCGTGGCCCAGGAGTTCCTGCACCACCCGGACGTCCGCACCGCCTTCGAGCAGGTGCGTGGCGAACGAATGCCGAAGGGTGTGGGGTGAAACATCGCGGGTGATGTTGGCCTTCTCCGCCGCCGCCTTCAGCATGGTCCAGGCACTCTGCCGGCTGATCCTGCCGCCCCGGGCATTGAGGAACAGTGCCGGCGTCCCCTTGCCCTTGGCGGCGAGCAGGGGCCGGCCGCGCACCAGGTAGGCGTCCAGCGCGCGTGCGCCGTAGGAGCCCAGGGGCACCATGCGTTCCTTGGATCCCTTGCCGAACAGCCGGACAATCGCGGGTCCGGCGTCCGGCTCTGCCAGGGAGACATCGTCGACGTCCAGTCCCACGGCCTCGCTGATCCTGGCACCGGTGGAGTAGAGGAATTCGAGCAGGGCGCGGTCCCGCAGCCCCGTGGCTGTATCCGTTCCCGCGGCCTCGAGAATCCTGGTGACTTCGTCGACGCTGATGGCCTTCGGCAGGCGTTTGCCGGCCATCGGGGGGTGGACGTCGCTTGCGGGGTCGGCCGGCGTGTAACCCTCCAACGCCCAGAACTTGTGCAGCCCTCGGACCGCCACCACCGTCCGTGCTGCCGACCGCACCCCAAGTGCCGAGCCGCCGTCGGACCCGTCTGCAAGGGCACGCACGTACCCGGTGACGTGGTGGCGGGTGACATCCTCCGGTCGCTGGCACCCGGCCGCGGCCAGGAAGCGCGCATAGCGCGCCAGGTCGCGGCGGTAGGCTGCCAGCGTGTTGGCTGCCAGTCCCCGTTCCACACCCATGTGCTGCAGGTAGTCGGTGATGCCGCGGTCAATGGCAGCAGGAATGTCCGGCGGGGCCGCGCCGGCAGTTGTCGCGGTCGGAGCAGGTTCCACCGCCGGTACCGCTTCAGCCGATGGACCGGCGCTTACCGAAGCACTGACCATCAGCGCTGGCTGGGGTGTGCGGGCCAGGGGGCGTCGGCGGGGCGGAGCCCTTCATAGTTACCTGCGCGGGCGGCCGCGGCGGCGAGGATTCCGACGACGGCGGACGGGTTGTGCAGGCGGCCGGCCAGAACCGATGCTACGGCGTCGTCCAGGCCGATCCAGTGGAACTCGCTTTCGGCTTCTTCGTCCGTGCGTTCGTGCCGCTCGTGGTGCGGTACCTCGGTCAGGTCACGGGCAAGGTAGATCCGGATGGCTTCACTGGAGGAGCCCGGGGAGTTGAAGACGTCGGCCAGGACATTCCACGTACCGGCCGCCAGGTCTGCTTCCTCAGCCAGCTCGCGGGCAGCCCCCACCACGAAATCTTCGCCTTCGACGTCGAGCAGGCCTGCCGGGACCTCCCAGAGGTCCATGCCCACCGGATGCCGGTACTGCTTCAGGAGGAGGATCTGGCCCTCGTCGTTCATGGGCAGTACTGCCACCGCCCCGGGATGGTCGATGTAGTCCCGGGTCAGGGCGTCGCCGGAATCGGAGAGCTGGAACGTATCGCTCACCACATCCCAGATCCGGCCCTGGTACACCTTCTCGGTAGACAAAAGACGGCGCGGGCTTGGTGCATCCGAAACCTGTTTGGCAGGGGTGGCTTCGTGTGTACCAGGCATCGCGCCGTCCTTTTGTTCTATTGATTACTTAGCGGTAACGCTACCCGATGCTGCAGGCTCGCCAGCCGCGGGCACTGCCGTGTCGGCAACGCCCCGGGCACCGTTCCGGTGAGCGGCGTCCTGGTGGTCCAGCGCCGCCTTGACCAGGCCCGCGAACAGCGGGTGCGGACGCGTGGGCCGGGAGCTCAGCTCGGGGTGTGCCTGGGTGGCAACGTAGTACGGGTGGACGTCGGCAGGCAGCTCAACGAACTCCACCAGCTTGCCGTCAGGGGAGGTGCCGGAGAAGACCAGGCCCTTGTCGGCAATCTGCTGGCGGTACTTGTTGTTGACCTCGTAGCGGTGCCGGTGGCGTTCGCTGACGGTGGTCTTGCCGTAGGTTCCGGCAATGACCGAGCCCTCGTCGAGCTTGGCTTCGTAGAGGCCCAGGCGCATGGTGCCGCCGAGGTCGCCGCGGCCTTCGACGTACTCCAGCTGCTCTTCCATGGTGGCGATCACAGGGTACTTGGAGTCGGGCTCGAACTCGCTGGAGGAGGCACCTTCCAGGCCCACCACGTTGCGGGCGTACTCGATCACCATGCACTGCAGGCCAAGGCAGAGGCCCAGGACAGGCAGTTTGGTTTCGCGGGCGAATTTCAGGGCGCCGAGCTTGCCTTCAAGCCCGCGGATGCCGAAGCCGCCCGGCACGCAGATGGCGTCCACGCCGTCGAGCGCCTTAATGGCACCTTCGCGGGTCTCGCACTCGTCGGACGGAACCCAGCGGATCTTAACCTTCGCCTCGTTGGCGAAGCCCCCGGCGCGCAGCGCTTCGGTGACCGAAAGGTAGGCGTCGGGCAGGTCGATGTACTTGCCCACCAGGGCAATCTCGACGTGGTGCTTGGGGTTGTGGACGGCCTCCAGCAGCCGGTCCCAGCTGGTCCAGTCGACGTCCTTAAAGGGCAGGTCGAGTGCGCGGACGATGTAGGAGTCCAGGCCCTGGCCGTGCAGGGTCTTGGGGATGTCGTAGATGCTGGGGGCGTCCGCAGCGTTAACGACGGCATCGATGTCGACGTCGCACATGCGGCCGATCTTTTCGCGCATGGCATCCGGCACCTCACGGTCCGAGCGGATCACGATCGCCTCAGGCTGGATGCCGATGGAGCGCAGTGCAGCCACGGAATGCTGCGTGGGCTTGGTCTTCAGTTCCTGGGACGGGCCGATGTACGGAACGAGCGAGACGTGCAGGAAGAAGACGTTGTTCCGGCCGATGTCCTGGCGGACCTGGCGGGCGGATTCGAGGAACGGCTGGGACTCGATGTCCCCCACCGTGCCGCCGATTTCGGTGATGATGACGTCCGGAGCGTTCTTGCCCTCGGCAGGCAAGCGCATGCGGCGCTTGATCTCATCAGTGATGTGCGGGATGACCTGCACGGTGTCGCCGAGGTACTCGCCGCGGCGTTCCTTCGCGATGACCGTGGAGTACACCTGGCCGGTGGTCACGTTGGCGGAGCCCTCGAGGTTCTCGTCGAGGAAGCGCTCGTAGTGCCCGATGTCCAGGTCCGTCTCGGCGCCATCGTCGGTGACGAAGACCTCGCCGTGCTGGAAGGGGTTCATCGTGCCCGGATCCACGTTCAGGTAGGGATCGAGCTTCTGCATGGTTACGGACAGGCCGCGTGCCCGCAGCAGGTGGCCGAGGCTGGAAGCCGTCAGCCCCTTTCCGAGCGAGGACGCCACACCGCCGGTGACGAAGATGTGCTTGGTCGTCTTGGAGGAGCCCGGGAACCGGGAATTTACACGGGAATTTGATCGCTGCACCACGGAATTCGAGCCTATCATCAATTGAGCCTTCCACAGATCGGGAGGGACGGGTTCCCAAGCGTTCCAGTCTGCTGGTCCAGGGCCCGTTTGTTCAAGGGGACTTTCCGCTTTAAGCCTTCCGGTTTTCGCCCGTCAGGCCCGCTGTGGCAGGAGTTTCGCGTCATCCAGCAGTTCCTGGGCGTGCGCCTGCGCCGACTCCGAGTCCTCCTGCCCGGCCAGCATGCGGGCCAGTTCGCGGACGCGTTCCGTTCCGTCCAGGAGGCGAACATCACTGGAGGTGAACCCGGTGGCGGTGCCGCCGTCGGCTCCCCGGACGGATGTCTTGGTGACGGTGATGTGCTGGTCCGCAAAGGCAGCCACCTGCGGCAGGTGCGTGACCACCAGGACCTGGACGTGGCGGGCCAGCATGGCCAGGCGACGGCCGATTTCGACGGCGGCACGGCCGCCAACGCCCGCGTCCACCTCATCGAAGACGAAGGTGGGGACGGGATCCACGGCTGCCAGCACCACTTCGATGGCGAGCATGACGCGGGACAGTTCACCGCCGGACGCGCCCTTGCCCAGGGGCCGGGCCGGGGCGCCGGAGTGCGGCTGCAGCAGGAAGGAGATCTCGTCGGCACCGTGCGGTCCCAGCTGGCCGGCCCCCTCGATGGTGATGACCAGCGTGGCGTCGGCCATCGCCAGGGCCTTCAGTTCGGCACTGACCCGGGCGGACAGGTCCTTCGCAGCCTTGGCCCGGATCTTGCTGATGGCCCCAGCCTGCTTGGTCAGTTCGGCCTCGGCGCGGACCACCTCTGCGTCCAGTGCCTCGATCCGCGAGGAATCGTCCTGCAGCTCGTCGTAGCGGACGCGCGCGGTCTCGGCCCACACCAGCACTTCGTCGATGGTGGGGGCGTACTTGCGTACCAGTTTTGCCAGGGCCGCCCGGCGGTCCTCGATTTCGGCGAGGCGTTCCGGTCCCTCGGTGTCCAGCCCCGCCTGGTAGCTGGCGAGCTCGGTGGCGATGTCATTGAGCAGGAATCCGACTTCTGCCAGCCGCGCGGCAGCGGAACCAAGCTCGGCATCGTGTTCGGCCACATGCTCCAGGGTGCGCTTCGCGGCGTCGACCAGAGTGGTGGCATCACCCGCGTCGCCGAAGTCCTCCGCGATGAGGGCCTGGTGCGCGGTGCTGGCGGCGATCCTCAGTTCCTCGACGTTAGCGAGCTTCACGGCCTCGGCCTTCAGCAGCTCGTCCTCCCCCGGCTGCGGGTCCACGGCGTCGATCTCGGCGAGGGCTGCGTCCAGGGATTCGGCTTCGCGGAGCCTGTCCCGTGCCGCGCTGCGGAGGGCGTCCAGTTCAGCCTGGCTGGACTTCCAGTGGCTGTAGAGGTCCTGGTAGGCGGCCAGCGGGCCAGCCAGTGTTTCGCCGGCGAACTTGTCCAGGGCTCCGCGCTGGGCGGCCGCTCCCTTGAGCCGGATCTGGTCCGACTGGCCGTGGACCACCACCAGGGATTCGCCGATCTCGGCGAGGACGCCCACGGGGGCGGCGCGCCCGCCAAGGAAGGCACGGCTCCGGCCGTCGGCACCCAGGCGCCGGGCGAGGATCAGCTCCGCGCCGCCGTCGAACTCTTCTGCCTCCGCGCCGGCGTCCAGGGCCCGGGCAACGGCCGGGTGCCCGGCGTCGAGCTTCAGCACAGCCTCCGCCGTGGCGCTCTTCGCCCCGCTCCGCACCGCACCGGCGTCAGAGCGGGCACCGAGCAGCAGGCCGACGGCGGTGACCACCATGGTCTTTCCGGCACCGGTTTCACCGGTCACCACGCTCAGTCCCGGCCCCAGTGGGAGCGTCGCGTCGGTGATGACGCCAAGATCGCGGATTCTCAGTTCTTCAAGCATGACGTCACTTTGCAGTCGAGGGATCGGGATCGCTGTCAGGGTCGGCCGGCTGCGGTACCTGCAGCGGGGGCATGGGCCGGGGTGTCCGCACGATGGGGATGGGACCGGTGTGGATGGCATCGGACTTGGGCACCGGCCCGCGCCAGCCATGGATAGGGAGCTGGAACTTTCGGACGAGGCGGGCGGAGAACGGTGTTTGGTGGGTCCGCGCGAGGCGCACCGGATTGGCCGATTTGGTGACTTCGACGCGCGCCCCCGGCGGCAGGTCCACGGAGCGCCGGCCGTCGCACCACAGCACACCCTGCGCGTCGGTACGGCTGAGGACCTCCACGGCCAGCTTTGAGCGGGGCGAGACGACGAGCGGTTTGGCAAAGAGCGCGTGGGCGCTGATCGGCACGATCACCAGGGCTTCCACCTCGGGCCACACCACCGGGCCGCCCGCGGAGAAGGCGTAGGCGGTGGACCCGGTGGGGGTGGCCAGCACGATGCCGTCAGAACCGAAGGAGGTCAGGGGCCGTTCGTCCACTTCGGTGACCACTTCGAGCATCCGTTCGCGGTTGGCCTTCTCGATGGCGGCCTCGTTCAGCGCCCAGGTGTGCCAGATTTTCTGGCCCCGGACCCAGACCTGGACGTCGATGGTCATGCGTTCTTCCACCGTGTATTCGCGGCTCGCCACCCATTCAACAGTCTGGGCGAGGTCGGCCCGCTCGCTTTCGGCGAGGAAGCCGACATGGCCGAGGTTGACGCCAAGCAGCGGGACGTCCACCTCCCGGACCAGTTCTGCGGCGCGGAGAATGGTGCCGTCCCCGCCGAGGACCATGACGAGTTCCACGTCGGGAAGCTGGACATGGTCGTGCAGCACCTCTACCGGCTGGGCGAGGTGCCCGAAGAACCGTTCCATGTCCGCCAGCTCGGATTCCTGCATCACCGGGACCATGCCCGAGCCATGCAGCAGGGCGCAGGCTTCCCAGGCGGCCTTCAACGACTCCTCGCGGCCGGTGTGGGCGAGGACCAGTACACGCCTGCTCATCAGGTTCCGCTCTCTAGTGGTTCGGCCAGATTTGTCCGAGCAAGGCAGCCGCTGCTGCCTCCCGCTCTTCGATCTTAGGCAAGTCTTTGCTGATCCTGCGTTTTATCCACAGGAAGTATTCGACGTTTCCGTCCTGGCCCGGCAGCGGACTCGCCGCCAGCCCGCACAGGTCCAGCCCGGCGTCGAGCGCTGCCGTGGCGACTTTCTCCACGGCCATGCGGCGTTCCCGTTCCGAGGTGACGACGCCGGTGCGGCCCAGGCGGTCCTTGCCGATTTCGAACTGCGGCTTCACCATCAGCACCAGGTCGCCGCCGGGTTCGGTGCAGTGCGACAGCGGCTGCACCACCAGGGTGAGGGAGATGAAGGACAGGTCGGCGACGGTCAGGGCGGCCGGGCCGCCGATGTCCTCCGGGGCCATGTACCGGACGTTCATCCCCTCGTGGACTTCCACGCGGGGATCGTCGCGCAGGTGCGGCACCAGCTGGCCGTGCCCGACGTCGACCGCCACCACGTGTGCCGCGCCCCGGCGCAGGAGGACGTCGGTGAAGCCCCCGGTGGAGGCGCCTGCGTCGAGGCACCTTTTGCCGCGTGCCGAGACCTCGGGAAAGGCGTCGAGGGCACCGGCCAGCTTGTACCCTGCCCGGCTGGCGTAGGTGTCCTGGTCATCAAGTTCGACAGCGAGGTCCCGGCTTTCGTCAACCTGCAGGGAGGCTTTGGCGAGGACGTAGCCGCCCGAGGTGACCTTGCCTTCGGCGATGAGCGAGGCTGCGTGCGTACGCGACCGGGCCAGCCCGCGCGCAACCAGTGCCTGGTCGAGGCGCACTGCCATCAGGCTCCGCCGCCCGCGGGTCCGCTGCCTGCGGGGTCCTCGTTGAGGGCTGCCAGCAGCTCATCGTGGAGCACGTTGTATATCCCCTCGTGCTCCGATACCGGGACCTGCGGCAGTGTCTCCAACTGGTCGAGCGCGCGCTGCACCAGGGGGTCCGCCACTTCCCTTTGGCTGGCCGGCCAGTCCGGGGCCGGCTGGACAGCCGCGGGTCCGTCGTCGGTGTTCAGCTCAGTCATCCGACCAGTCTAGTGATCCAACCAGGCCAGCTTGGGCGCTTTTGCCGTTGCGGCGTCGGGGGTGGCTGCCCACCACGCAGCGCAGGCCGCCCGCCAGGAATCCAGGTCCTCCTTGCTGCCAATGATGCCCACCGCCCCATTGGCCACGCGTGCCGTCGCGTTGCCGCAGGTGTATGTGCCGTCGTCGTGCGTCACGTCCGGGTAGGGCCGGTGCAGGTCGGTGAGTGAGCCAATGACGTAGTCCGGACGTTCCGCAGCCCGGGCCGCCAGAATGGTCTCGCGCGTGTCGACGCCGGTCAGGACGGCGACGGTGGCAAAGCCGGCGTTGTTGCCGCCCAGGATGTCCGTGTCCAGGCGGTCGCCCACCACAAGGGGCCGCTCGGCGCCGAGACGCTTGGCGGCTGAGTGGAAAAGCGGGGCCTCAGGCTTGCCTGCGACCCTGGGCTGCTGGCCGGTGGCCGCAGCCACCGCGGCCACCAAGGTGCCGTTGCCCGGGGCGATCCCTCGTGCCTGGGGGATGGACATGTCCGTATTGGTGGCCACCCAGAGTGCACCGGCATTGACCACATAGGTGGCTTCGGCCAGATCCTTCCATCCGATGGCCGGGTTGAACCCCTGGACCACGGCCACGGGTTCCTCGTCCTGGCTGCCGACCGGCACCAGGCCTACCAACTCGATTTCGCGGGCAAGCGCCGGGCTGCCGGTGATGAGGATCCTGGAGCCGGGAGGCAACAGCGAGGCCAGCAGATCCGCCGCCGCCTGGGAGGAGCTCACCACCTGGTTGTCCTCTGCCGGCGCACCCAGCTCGCGGAGATGGGCAGCAACTTCTGCCGGCGACCGGGAGGCGTTGTTCGTTACATAACCCAGCCCGATGCCCAGCCCGGAAAGCTGCGTGAGCGACTCAATTGCTCCGGGTATGGCGTGGGGGCCGGCATAAACTACGCCGTCCAAGTCGGCGAGGAGCGCGTCGAAGCGCGATACCAGGGAAACTTCACTCATGCGCTGTCAGTCTTCCCTGGTGTCCTGGCCGTTGCCCCTGGTGGACTCTTCATCCAGCGGGGATTCAAAATCGTCGTCTTCCACCGAGTCCTCGTCCGATTCTGCGTCATCGGAGACGAAGTAATCGGCGTCCTGGTCATCGAGGTTGCTGTCCTGGGCGGCCTTCGCCTCGGTGGCGCGGGCTGCTTTGGAGGCAGGCGCTTGGGAAGGCTCTGGTTCAGAGGCTTCAGGGGCCCTGGATGCGCGGTCCAGCATCCTGCGGCGCTCGGCCTCTTCGCGCGCCTCTTCTTCCTCGTCCCAGCCAAGATCGATAATTTCGGGTTCCTCGTCCACACCTTGGCCCAGGGCATTTTCGGCCACGACGGCCTGCCGGCTCCACTTCTCCGCCTCAGCTTCCCGGCCTGCGGCCTTGAGCGCGTCGGCGTAGGCACGGAACAGGCGGGGGCTGTAGGAGAACGCGCGGTTGATGTCCAGCTGCGGGATTTCGAGTTCCGCCACCGCGGCGTCCAGCTGACCGAGGTCCGTGCGGGCTCCAGCGGCAACCATGGCAAGCTCCACCTTGCCGGGTGCGTCGAGGTCCTGGGCTTCTTCGGAGCGGGCAACATCGAGTGCGCGGTCGGGCCGTCCGAGGCCACGCTCGCAGTCCGCCATGACAGGGAGGTGCACGTTCGAACCGCTGATGCGGCGGAAGGTGCGGAACTCGCGCAGCGCCTCGCCGTAGTGGCCGGCCGCGTAGGCAGTCAGTCCTACGGCCTCGCGGACGGCGGCAAGCCGTCCGCCACGGCGGCTGGCAGCCAGGGCGTGCTGGAAGGCAAGCTCCGGTTCGTCGTCGATAAGCCTGCCGGCCATCACCAGGTGGCGGGCCACCCATTCTGCACTCTTGGCCTCGAGGGTCTTGATCTGGTGCTGGGTGGCACGGTCAAGTTCCTTGCCCGTGACGTCCTCGTCGATTTCCGGCGAACGTTCCCGGTCCGGGCGGTTGGCGCTGCGAAGGTCGGCAGCATTGGGTACACGGGCCGGACGTTCCTCCTGGCTACGGCCAAAGCTGCGCGGACCGGAATCACCGCGGGGCGAGGCACCGCGGGACGGGCCACCCTCGAAACTACGGGGTCCACGGTCCTGGCGGTCACCGAAGGGCTTGCGGTTCCCACCGGAAAAACCGCGGCGGTCGCCTTCCCCCTCACGGCGCGGACGGTCACCAAACGGCTTCCGGTCACGGTCACCGAAACTGCGGCGCTCATCCCCCTCGCGACGCGGACGGTCACCAAACGGCTTCCGGTCACGGTCACCAAACGGCTTGCGGTCACGGTCACCGAACTGCTTACGCTCGCCACCGCCGAAACCGCGCCGGTCACCTTCGCCATCACGGCGCGGACGATCACCAGAGGGTTTCCGATCACGGTCACCATAGGGCGCGCGATCACGATCACCATAGGGTTTCCGGTCACGGTCACCGAACTGCTTACGCTCGCCACCGCCGAAACCACGGCGGTCACCTTCGCCATCACGGCGCGGACGATCACCAAAGGGTTTCCGATCACGGTCGCCATAGGGCGCGCGATCGCGATCACCGAACTGCTTACGCTCGCCACCGCCGAAACCACGGCGGTCACCTTCGCCATCACGGCGCGGACGATCACCAAACGGCTTCCGGTCACGATCACCGAACTGCCTACGCTCGCCACCGCTGCCAGAGCCACGGGAGGAGTAGTTTCCGTCCCGGTCCCCGCGTGAACGGAAACCACGAGGATCCCCACCGGAGTTGTTGTTGCCCCGGAAGGCGCCGCGGTCGTTGCCGCGGTCGCCGTTGTGCTCGGCCATATGGATTCCTCCTGTTGTGAGCCGACCACTGGCGCAAAGGCAGCCGCTCGTTTCGTTTCCTACGCGACCCCGCATCAAGCGCTCGGAAGTCCGTACATCTTCATCAATTCTAGTGGAGCCGCAAAATCCGCCGGGACACAGCGGGCCCTGGCAACAGCATCGTGGCCATCTTCACAAAGCCTCTCTCCCGCCGCTTCCCCACCGACGCCCCATCACATCCTGCCGCCTCCCCACCGACGCGCCAGCATGTCCCGCCCCTTCCCCAAGGACGCGCCATCAGGTCCTGCCAGTTCTGCGTGGATCCGCCATCACCTCCTGCAGGTGGCGGCGTCACGTGATGGGGCGTCCCTGGATTAGGGGTGTTAGCTGATGGGGCGTGCCTGGTTTTTCTTGGGGGCTGTGCCCAGGGTTTGGGGTGGGTTTTTGGTT
>NZ_JBYQFR010000025.1:0-28666 GCF_058266945.1 Arthrobacter sp. E70
GCGACGCCACCTCCACGAGCCTGCCGGAGCCCTTCAGCTCTTCAGCGAAAACAGCAGCAGCCCGCATCGGCCCCACAGTATGCGAACTCGAAGGACCGATCCCGATCGAAAAGAGATCAAAGACGCCAACAGCCATGACGAGGTTTCCTAACTAAAACAGGTGGTTGGGATGGAGCGGGCAGGACATCCTCTGCGTGCTCGGTCGCGAAGACGCCCGCTGAGCGGACGTGACGCTCCCTTAGACGCACGCTGCCGGATGCCCCACCCACTCCGCGGGCACGTCACCGAGGCGACGTGCGCATGAGGGGCCGGCGGAGCCGGACTTTTCGAAAGCCTGCTCCCCACCGTCTCCCTAACCTCGCAAGCTCGGCCAGGGAACCCTGACGGCGTGGGCCCATGCACGCGTGAAAATGTCCGGTCCGCCGACGCGGACGCAACCAGGGTGAAGCACTTAGGCGAGGTTGGTGATTGACGGGTAGAGCGGGTGCGCTTTGGCCAAAGCATCGACGCGGTGGCGCAGCCCCGAAAGGTCCGTGCCGGCGTCGGCCGTCAATGCTTCGGCGATGATGTCCGCCACCTCGCGGAAGGCGTCCTCACCGAAGCCGCGCGTGGCCAGGGCAGGCGTGCCGATGCGCAGGCCGGAGGTGACCATGGGCGGACGGGGGTCGAACGGGACGGCGTTGCGGTTGACGGTGATGTCGATCGCGGCGAGCCGGTCCTCGGCCTGCTGGCCGTCGAGTTCGCAGTTGCGCAGGTCAACGAGGACCAGGTGCACGTCGGTGCCGCCGGACACCACGCTGATGCCCTTGGCGGTGACGTCGGGCTGGACCAGGCGTTCGGCCAGGATCCGGGCGCCCGCCAGGACGCGCTCCTGCCGCTCACGGAACTCCTCGGACGCGGCGATCTTGAAGGCCACTGCCTTGCCGGCGATGACGTGCTCCAGCGGCCCGCCCTGCTGGCCGGGGAACACGGCGGAGTTGATCTTCTTGGCGATGTCGGCGTCGTTGGACAGGATGATGCCGCCGCGCGGACCGGCGAGGGTCTTGTGCGTGGTGGAAGTGGTGACGTGGGCGTGCGGCACCGGAGACGGGTGGAGCCCTGCGGCCACGAGCCCGGCGAAGTGGGCCATGTCCACCATCAGGTAGGCGCCTACGGAGTCAGCGATCCGGCGGAATTCGGCGAAGTCCAGCTGCCGTGCGTACGCGGACCAGCCGGCCACGATCAGCTGCGGCTTGTGTTCCTGCGCCAGCCGTTCCACCTCAGCCATGTCGATGGTGTGGGTGTCCTCGCGGACCTGGTACGGGATGACGTTGTAGAGCTTGCCGGAGAAATTGATCTTCATGCCGTGGGTCAGGTGGCCGCCGTGGGCCAGGTTCAGGCCCATGATGGTGTCGCCGGGCTTGATCAGCGCATGCATCACGGAGGCGTTGGCCTGCGCGCCGGAGTGCGGCTGAACGTTCGCGTACTCCGCGCCGAACAGGGCCTTGACGCGATCGATGGCGAGCTGCTCGATGACGTCCACGTGCTCGCAGCCGCCGTAGTAGCGCTTGCCCGGATAGCCTTCGGCGTACTTGTTGGTCAGGACCGAGCCCTGGGCCTGCATCACCGCGGCAGCAGTGTGGTTCTCGGAGGCGATCATCTCCAGGCCGTCGCGCTGGCGGCCCAGTTCGTCGTCGATCTTTGCCGCGATCTCCGGGTCCAGGACGGACAGGTCCGCGTTCAGGCTGGGGGAGACCACCTGTTCAAACGCCACGGTGCCCGCGGCAGATGATGCGCCGCTCACAGTTCGCCGCCGTTTGCTTCGGCGTATTCCTGTGCGGACAGCAGCGGGCCCTCTTCGGTGACGGTGACCTTGAAGAGCCAGCCGGCACCGTAGGGGTCGTTGTTGATCACGGCAGGGTCGCTGACCACGTCGTCATTGACCTCCGTGACCTCGCCGGTCACGGGGGAGTACAGGTCGGAGACGGACTTGGTGGACTCAATTTCGCCACAGGTCTCGCCTGCGGTCACCGTGGAACCAACCTCGGGCAGGTCCACGTACACAATGTCGCCCAGCGCCTCGGCGGCAACAGCGGACACGCCCACCACGGACGGGCCGGCGCCGTCAGCGGCGATCCATTCGTGTTCGGCGGAGTACTTCAGTTCAGCGGCAACTTTGGCCATGGTGTTTTTCCTTAAGTTCGGGGTTTCAAGAGTGCGGGAGCGCCGGTCTATTTTTGGCGCTTGTAAAAGGGCAGTGCGACGACTTCGAAGGGCTCGGCTTTGCCGCGCAGGTCCACGTCCAGGGCGGTGCCCAGCTCAGCGTGTTCGACGTCGACGTAGGCCAGTGCCACCGGGTAGCCCAGGGTGGGGCTGGGCTGGCCCGAGGTTACCTCGCCCACCACGTTTCCGTCTTTGAGGACGGGGTAGCCGCCACGGCCGGCGCGGCGGCCATGGCCTTTCAGGCCCACCAGTTTGCGCTTGGGGCCGGCTTCCTTCGCTGCCTCCAGTGCCGCCCGGCCCACGAAGTCGCCTTCCTTGGATTTGAGCGCCACCACAGGGCCCAGGCCGGCATCGAAGGGTGAACGCTCCAGCGAGAGCTCGTTCCCGTACAGCGGCATGCCCGCTTCAAGGCGGAGCGAATCGCGGGATGCGAGGCCGCAGGGGACAATGCCGAACTCTTCCCCGGCCTGGGCCACGGACTCCCACAGGGAAGCGGCGCCTTCATTCGGCAGGAAGAGCTCAAAGCCGTCTTCACCGGTGTAGCCGGTGCGGGCAAGGATGACATCGTGGCCGGCCACGGTGACCTCGTTGAACGCGTAGTACTTCAGGCCGGTGACGAGGGCATGCTGGGACTCATCCGTGAGCTTGAGCAGGATGGCCTCGGCCTTGGGTCCCTGGACTGCCACGAGCGAAGTTGCGGCCGAAGCGTCCTCCACTGTCACATCGAAGTTCGCAGCACGTTTTGCCAGGGCGGCGGCCACAGTGGGTGCGTTGCCCGCGTTGGGAACCACCAGGTACTTCTCATCGCCGAAACGGTACGTGATGAGGTCGTCAATGATGCCGCCGTCCTCAGAGCAGATCAGCGAGTACTTGGCCTTGCCGTCCGCGATTGCGGACAACTTGCCCACCAGGGCGTAGTCCAGGAAGGCACCGGCCTCGGGGCCGGTCACCCAGACTTCACCCATGTGGGAGAGGTCGAACAGGCCGGCGGCGTTCCGGACGGCGTGGTGTTCGGCCAGTTCGGAGCTGTACTTCAGCGGCATCTGCCAGCCACCGAAGTCGGTGAAGGAGGCGCCAAGCTTCTTGTGCTCTTCGTAGAGAGCCGTGTAGTTCTCAGTCATGGGGGATCCTTAGTTTTCGAACTCGGACAGCGGCGGGCAGGAGCAGATCAGGTTCCGGTCTCCACCGGCGCCGTCGATCCGGCCCACAGGCGGGAAGTACTTGTCCTGCTTGAGGTGGTGGACGGGGAAGACGGCCTGCTCACGGCTGTACTGGCGGGTCCATTCGGAGTTCACGACGGCGGCCGCGGAGTGGGGTGCGTTGCGCAGCGGGGATTCCTGGACAGTGAAGTCGCCGTTGGCCACCTGGTCGATTTCCTTGCGGATGGTGATCATGGCCTCGATGAAGCGGTCAATCTCGGCCAGGTCCTCGGACTCGGTGGGCTCCACCATCAGGGTTCCCGCAACAGGAAACGCGAGGGTAGGGGCGTGGAAGCCGAAGTCGATGAGGCGCTTGGCCACGTCCTCCGCGGTGACGCCGGTCTTGGCGGTGAGGTCGCGCAGGTCCAGGATGCACTCGTGCGCCACGAGCCCGCCCTCACCGGTGTAGAGGACCGGGAAGTAGTCGTTCAACCTGGACGCGACGTAGTTGGCGGCCAGCAGCGCTGCCTTGGTGGCTTCGGTCAGGCCTTCGCCACCCATGAGCTTCACGTACGCCCAGGAGATGGGCAGGACGCCGGCGGAACCGAAGTTCGAGGCGCTGATGGCCACGCCGTGGCCTTCCACTGTTCCCTCTGAGGAAGCCTTGTTGGCGTCGCCGGGCATGAACGGCGCCAGGTGGGCTTTGGCTGCGACCGGTCCGACGCCGGGTCCGCCGCCGCCGTGCGGGATGCAGAAGGTCTTGTGCAGGTTCAGGTGGGACACGTCGCCGCCGAACTTGCCCGGCTGGGCCAGGCCCACCAACGCGTTCAGATTGGCACCGTCAACGTAGACCTGGCCGCCCGCCGCGTGGACAGCCTCACAGATCTCAGTCACATCCGCGTCATAGACGCCGTGGGTGGACGGGTAGGTGATCATGATCGCCGAGAGGACGTCCTTGTTCGCCTCGATCTTCGCGTAAAGGTCCTCGTGGTCGATCGTGCCGTCCGCGGCGGTGGCAACCACGACGACCTTCATGCCCGCCAGAACAGCGGAGGCAGCGTTGGTGCCGTGGGCCGACGCGGGGATCAGGCAGACGTTGCGCTGGGCATCACCGTTGGCGCGGTGGTAGCCGCGGATGGCCAACAGGCCGGCTAGCTCGCCCTGGGATCCGGCGTTGGGCTGCAGCGACACCTGGTCGTAGCCGGTGATTTCCGCCAGGTCGGCTTCCAAGCCACTGATCAGTTCGCGCCAGCCCTTGGTCTGGGACTCCGGGGCGAAGGGGTGGATTGAGGCGAACTCCGGCCAGGAGATGGCTTCCATTTCGGCGGTGGCGTTCAGCTTCATGGTGCACGAGCCCAGCGGGATCATGGTGCGGTCCAGCGCCAGGTCCCGGTCCGAGAGCCTGCGGATGTAGCGCAGGAGCTGGGTTTCGGAGCGGTGGGTGTTGAAGACCGGGTGCTGCATGAACTCAGAAGTGCGGAGCACCTCGGACGGCAGGTCGAAGCCCGCAGCGTCCACCACGGGGCCGGCGCCGAAGGCGACGGCGACGGCGGAGAGGATTTCCGGCGTCGTGGTTTCATCAACGGAGACCCCGATGGTGTCGGCGTCAATGTAGCGCAGGTTGATGCCCCGTGCTTCTGCAGCGGTGATGACCTTGGCGGCCTTGCCGGGGACGGAGACCGTGACCGTGTCGAAGAACGCCTCGGTGGCCAGTTTCCGGCCGGCGATCTTGAGCGTGGTGGCAAGGGCGCGGGCGTTGTTGTGGACACGTTCGGCGATGGCCTTCAGCCCGTCGGGTCCGTGGTAGACGGCGTAGAAAGAGGAGACGATGGCCAGCAGCGCCTGCGCCGTGCAGATGTTGGAGGTGGCCTTTTCGCGGCGGATGTGCTGCTCGCGGGTCTGCAGCGCCAGTCGGTACGCGGGAACCCCGGCGTCGTCCTTGGAGACTCCCACCAGGCGGCCGGGCATGGAACGCTCCAGGCCCTTGGCCACTGCCATGTAGGCGGCGTGCGGGCCGCCGAAGAACAGCGGGACACCGAACCGCTGGGTGGAGCCGACGGCGATGTCGGCGCCCTGCTCGCCCGGAGGGGTGATCAGGGTCAGCGCCAGAAGGTCGGCGGCCACCGTCACCAGCGCGCCGCGCTCCTTTGCTTCGGCAATGACGCCTGCGTGGTTGAAGACGCGGCCGGAGACGCCGGGCTGCTGGAGCACAATGCCGTTGATGTCGCCTTCGGGCAGGCCCTTGGACAGGTCGGCAACCTCCACCTCGAAGCCGAGCGCCTCAGCGCGGCCCTTGACGATGGCGATGGTCTGCGGCAGGACGTCGGCGTCCAGGACGGTCTTGCCGTCGCGGGCAGCCTTGTTCTTGTTGGCCCTGCGCATCATGAGGACTGCTTCAGCGACGGCGGTGGCCTCGTCCAGCAGGGACGCGTTGGCGATCGGCAGGCCCACCAGGTCCTGGACCATGGTCTGGAAGTTCAGCAGCGCCTCGAGCCGGCCCTGGGAGATCTCCGGCTGGTAGGGCGTGTAGGCGGTGTACCAGGCCGGCGCCTCAAGGACGTTCCGGCGGATGACGGCCGGGGTGATGGTGTCGTAGTAGCCCTGGCCGATCATCTGGACGGCGGTCTTGTTCTTGGCGGCGAGGCGGCGCAGTTCAGCCAGGACCTCCACTTCGCTGAGGGCATCGGCGAGCTTCAGGGCAGTTTCCTGCCGGATGGAGGCCGGGACGGCCACGTCAACGAGGCCATCCACGCTGTCGTAGCCGACGGCTTTCAGCATGGTGTCGACGTCGGCCTGCCGGCGCGCGCCGATATGGCGGTCAACGAATGATGTTGATGCGGATTGAATCGTCATGAGGAACTCCAGGTCTGGCCGGCCAAGTGGCACGGCATGCGGTGGGTTCCTCCCCGCTCTGTATTGGACCTGAGAGATTCCGCGTTGCCTGCTCTTGGCAGGGCTCCGCTTGCACCGTCGGTGAGTGCTGCCAGAGCAGCACTGCTTTCCAGAGTCGCCTCGCCGTGACGGTACATGGGCCTGAGAGATTCCTGGGGAGGATTTGCTCCTACGGCGCCTGTCCGGTGGATGCCGGGAGGGCTCTCCCGTCACAGCTCGAAAGGCTTATTCAAATGTGGGTGATTCGGCTCACACGGTACAGGTTTGTTGAAGCAAAAACAAATTGCGGCGTCACGCTGCTGGGCCTTGACGCTCCGTTGCCGCGAAAAGACATCCCGGGTTGACATCCGATCGTGACGGGCACCACACTGATCCCCGGGATTGGCGCCGAGGCCTGGCTGGCTCAGCGTAACCGGAGCAGCCCCGTTCCGGCGCCGGTCCCATCGCCCAACCTCCGCAGCTCGGAGGTGGTGGCGTCCAACTGAAAATGAGCCTTCGACCTGCGGCGGGAGAGCCCTGCCGGTACGTTCAGCAGGCGCCGTAGGAGCAAACCCTCCCCAGGAAACTCTCAGGCCCACGTACCGCCGCGGTGAGGCGACTCTGGAAAGTAGCCGGGCCCTGTCCTGGCTCACCGACGGTGCAAGCAGGCCCTGCCTGGGTCTGCGGAATCTCTCAGGTCCCATACAGAGCGGGGAGGAAATCCAATCTTTGCGACACCCCGGGTGCCGCTCGAACGATGGAGTTCCTCAATGACGACCCACTCCCCGACGTCCCCCGGCGGCGGAGCCCCGCACCTGGAGCGGCAGCTCAGCAACCGCCACATCCAACTGATCGCCATCGGCGGCGCCATTGGCACCGGCCTGTTCATGGGCTCCGGCAAGACCATCTCGGCGGCCGGCCCCTCAGTGATCTTCGTGTACATGATCATCGGCTTCATGCTGTTCTTCGTCATGCGTGCCATGGGTGAACTGCTGCTCAGCAACCTCAACTACAAGTCGTTCAGTGACTTCGCCGCTGACCTGCTGGGTCCGTGGGCCGGCTTCTTTACGGGCTGGACCTACTGGTTCTGCTGGGTCATCACCGGCATCGCCGATGTGATCGCCATCGCGGGCTACTCCCGTGAACTGTGGCCCGGGGTTCCCCAGTGGATTCCCGGGCTGGCCACCGTGGCCATCCTCCTGCTCCTGAACCTCGTCACGGTCAAGGCGTTCGGCGAGACCGAGTTCTGGTTCGCCCTGATCAAGATCATCGCCATTGCCGCGCTGATCATCGTTGGCCTGTTCATGATTCTCACCGGTTTCCAGTCCGACGCCGGCCCTGCCACGTTCACCAACCTGTGGAGCCATGGCGGGTTCTTCCCCAACGAATTCATGGGCTTCGTGGCCGGCTTCCAGATCGCCGTCTTCGCCTTCGTGGGCATCGAACTGGTGGGTACCACCGCTGCCGAGGCCAAGAACCCGGAGCGGAACCTGCCCAAGGCCATCAACTCCATTCCCATCCGGGTGCTCCTCTTCTACGTAGGTGCCCTCATCATCCTGATGGCCGTCACCCCCTGGACCGAGTTCAAAGCCGGCCACAGCCCCTTTATCGCCATGTTCTCCCTGGCGGGGCTGGGCGCCGCAGCCACCGTGGTCAACCTCGTGGTGCTGAGCTCCGCGATGTCCTCCGCCAACTCCGGCATTTACTCCACCTCCCGCATGGTCTTCGGGCTTGCCCAGGAAGGCGACGCGCCGGACGTCTTTGGCAAACTGTCCCGGCGGAAGGTACCCCAGAACGCACTGTTCCTTTCCTGCGTGCTGCTGCTGTCCGGCGTCGTCCTCATGTACGCGGGCCAGGACGTGGGCAAGGCGTTCGACATGGTGACCACCGTCTCCGCCGTCTGCTTTGTCTTCGTCTGGTCCATCATCCTGGCCAGCTACATTGCCTTCCGCCGCCGGCGGCCGCACCTGCATGAGGCATCGAAGTTTAAAATGCCCGGCGGCGTTGCCATGGTTTGGGTGGTCTTCGCCTTCTTCGCCTTCGTGATCTGGGCCCTCACCACCCAGCCGGACACCCTGGTGGCCCTTCTGGTCACCCCGGTGTGGTTCATCATGCTGGGCGCCGCATGGTTCGTCCTCCGGCGCCGGCCCGCGCACCAGGCCCGTTTTGCCACCTTCCAAGCTGAACTGCAGGCAGACCAGGACTTCGCTGAGGCAGCATCCGGCATGGCTGTCCGGCGGGGTGCCGCCGATGAAGCCGCCGAAGAACAGGTCAAGCGGTGATCGGCACCGACGCCCGCACCGCCGAGGCCCGAACCCCCGCGGCAGACCGGCTCCAGGCCGTGCCCCCGGAGACGGGCAGGGAATTCGTGCTGACGTTCCACTGCCCGGATGCCCTGGGTATTGTCCAGGCGGTGTCGGCATTCCTGCTGGATCAGGAATGCTACATCGTGGACATCAAGCAGTTCGGCGACAGGGCAAGCGGCCGGTTCTTCATGCGCGTCCACGTCACCTCCGAGGTTGACATCGACCTTGCCCGCCTCCGCGCCGGTTTCGGGCAGGTGGCCCAGGAATGGCAGATGGACTGGCGCCTGGAACGCCACGGACGCAGGCAGCCCATCCTGGTGATGGTCTCCAAGTACGAGCATTGCCTGAACGACCTCCTGTTCCGCGCCCGCAGCGGGGAATTGCCCGTGGAGATCGCCGCCGTGGTGTCCAACCACCCGGACCTGGAACCGCTTGCGGCGTGGCACGGTGTTCCTTTCCACCACATTCCCGTGGCTCCGGACACCAAGACGGATGCGGAGGAGCGCTTGCTGGGCCTGGTGGACCATTACTCCGTGGAGCTGGTGGTGCTTGCCCGCTACATGCAGGTGCTCAGCGACGGCCTGACCCGCAAGCTGGACGGCCGGGCCATCAACATCCACCACTCGTTCCTGCCCAGTTTCAAGGGTGCCAAGCCCTACCACCAGGCCTACGAGCGCGGCGTCAAAACGGTGGGAGCCACAGCCCACTACGTGAACTCGGAGCTCGATGAGGGGCCCATCATTTCGCAGCAGGTCATCGAGGTGGACCACACGTACTCCGCCTCGGACCTGGTCACCGTTGGCCGCGATGCCGAGTGCAAGGCCCTCACGAATGCCGTCCGCTGGCATGCTGAAGGACGAATAGTCCTCTCCGGCAACCGGACGGTCATCCTCCGCTAACTGCGGGTTCACCGACGTGGCTGGTGCCTGCTCCCCATCCGGAGGGGCAGGCACCGGCCGCACCAACACACATGAATACAGCCTTTCGAGCTGTGGCGGGAGAGTCCTCCCGGCCATCACCGGGCAGGCGCCGTAGGAGCAAATCCTCCCCAGGAATCTCTCAGGCCCATGTACCGTCACGGCGAGGCGACTCTGGAAAGCAGTGCTGCTCTGGCAGCACTCACCGACGGTGCAAGCGGGCCCTGGCTGGGCATGCGGAATCTCTCAGGTCCAATACAGAGCGGGGAGGGACCCGATCCATGCCGTGCCCCCGTGGCCGGCCGAACCTGGAGTTCCTCATGACGATTCAATCCCTCATGCCACCCGCCGCTGCACCACTTCCCGCGGAAGGGCAGGTCGACAATTCCGGGACGGTGCTGCCTGTCCGGATGCAGATCATTCCCGCGGAGGGTGTTGCGGCCCGCATCCAGGCCGCCGTGCCCGTTGGGACAAAGCTGGCGGTGACCTGCCTGCCCCGCCAAGGTGTCGGGGCCACCATCCGGACTGCTATCGAACTTGCCTACCTTGGCTTCGAGGTTGTACCGCACCTGGCCGCACGAAGCATCGAAAGCCGCGAGCAACTGGCCGGCGTGGTGCGGAACTGCCAGGACGCAGGCATCACGGAGGTGCTCGCCGTCGGTGGTGACGCAGGGGTGCCCGCCGGCAGCTATGACAGCACCCTCTCATTGCTGGAGGACCTCGCGGAGGTGTCCGGCGGACGGATCCGGGCCGGTGTGGCGGGTTACCCCGAAGGGAACCCGGGTCACAGCGAACTGCACATGCTTGATGCCCTGCTGGAAAAGCAGCATCTGGCGTCCTCGGTGGTGACGCAACTGTGCTTTTCGGCCGCCCGCATCCAGTGGTATGCCGAAATGCTCCGCCGGGAAGGGGTGGGGCTGCCCGTCTGGGCAGGAGTATCCGGGGCCGTCCCCCGGGGCCAGTTAATTTCCCTTGCAACCAAGATCGGTGTGGGCCCCTCCCTCAAACTGCTGGACCGCAAGGGTCCCCTTGGCCGCCGCCTGCTCCAGGGCGGCCACTATTCGCCCGTGTCCCTCGTTGCGGAACTCCAGCGCGTAGGAGCGGTGGAAGGAATCCACCTTTATACCTTCAACAACCTGGCCGGTATCGCCAGCTGGAAGGCCAGCGACGGGGGCAGCTTGTGAGGGGAAGCGGGAAAGTTCAGCATGCTTAGTGTTTCTCCACATAGGATGGAAAAGCACGGCAGCTCACCCGCTGCAGGTCGATTTGAATGAAGGTGACCATGGCCAGGCGCAGCAATCCCGCAGTACGAATCGCACAGGAAACCGCCCACAACGCAATGTTCGATGCCGAAGGCAAGCCCAAGCCCGGTGTCCACAACATGCTCATGAAGGCGGTGCAGATCCAGCGGCCCCTCGTGGTTGCGTACATCCGGCGGCTGCAAAAGAAGCATCCCCGTGCCACCGCCGCGCAACTAGCCGACATCGCCGAGCGCGACTACCTGCGCGCGGTCACCGGCGGCGGCGCACTGGTGGGTGCTACCGGCGTCGTCCCCGGTGTGGGAACCATCGCATCGCTGGGACTTTCCGCGGCCGCAACTGTTGGCTTCCTGGAAGCAACGGCCCTCTACGCCACCTCGCTGGCCGAACTGCACGGCATCCGCCTCACCGACCCCGAGAAGGCCGGCACTATGGTCATGGCCATCATGCTTGGGGAGGAAGGGACCGCCCTGCTGGGGACGCTCAGCGGCCAGGCAGCGGGTGGAGCCAGGCCCACGGACGTCTGGGGGAACGTCCTGTCCAGGTCATCGCTTCCCGGCTTCGGCAGTGTCCGAAAGAGGATCCAGCACGCCTTCCTGAAGAACCTGCTCAAGCGGCAAGGGACTGCGCTGTTCGGCAGGGCCCTTCCGTTCGGCATCGGCGCGGTGGTGGGTGGAGCGGGTAACCTCGTGATGGGCCGTGCGGTGGCAGCAAACGCCCGGGAGGCGTTCGGGCCCATGCCGGACACCATTCCCGGCGAGCTGACGGCGGCCGCGGCGCCTGATCACCAGGCGCTGACACCCTGACGCTGGAAGGCATTACACGTGGATCTCAACGCTGACCTTGGCCAAGCATTCGGTTCGTGGACCATGGGCGGCGACGCCGCGATGTTCCAGTTGGCGACCAGTGCCAACGTGGCGTGCGGCTTCCACGCGGGCGATCCCGTCACCATGCTGGACAGCTGCCGGGCAGCGTACGAACTGGATGTCACCGTCGGCGCGCACCTGGGTTACCGCGACCTCGCAGGCTTTGGCCTGCGCGCCCTGGATGTGAGCTTCGACGAGTTGTTCGGGGACGTGCTGTACCAGCTGGGCGCGCTCGACGGCGTTGCCCACGCGGTGGGCGCCTCCGTGGACTACGTCAAGCCGCATGGTGCCCTGTACGACAGGCTGGTGCACGACGCCGAGCAGGCCTCCGCCGTAGTGGCCGCAGTCATTGCCTACGATCCCGGCCTCCCCGTTCTGGGCTTCCCTGGCTCGGAGCTGTTGAAGCAGGCCAGGGAGGCGGGGCTCCCGGTATTTGCCGAAGCGTTCCCGGACCGCGCCTACCTTGCCGACGGCAGCCTGGTTCCGCGCTCCCAGGAGGGCGCAGTGTTGTTCGACGCCGACGCGGTAGTCGAGCGGGCTGTGCGGCTGGCCACCAAGGGGGAAGTGGCGGCCGTGGACGGAACAGTGGTGCAGGTCCGCCCGGACTCCCTGCGCCTCTCCGGGGGGACTCCCGCCGCGGTGGAAATGGCAGCACGCGTGCGGGCAGGGCTCGAGGCCGCCGGCGTGGAGCTGGAGTCCTTCGCCTAGCGCCTGCTGCAGTTCCAGAGCTAACACGTCAACAGGGCAAATGGCTTTGCGAAGAATTCAGCCCAGAGTGGGTCGTCGGGTGACAAGTCGCCGGGGTCGATGAGTGTGTCGTCGTCCGGTTCCCACTGCGGAACGTCCCCGGGGCTGGCATGTTCATCTGGGCCGCCGGCGAGCATCATCCAATCGGACATCGTCCAATAAGGCCAGTGGGTTGGTTCTCTATCGTGTTGTTCGGCTGGGTAGGTGCGGCCGGTGGGGGAGGTCCAGCCGGGTGGTTCGTTGATGGTGGCGGGGGTAGGGGTCCAGCCGGTGCTGTGTTTGAGGCGGTGGTGCTTGGGGCAGAGTTGTCCCAGGTTGGACGCGCCGGTGGTACCGCCGTGTTCCCAGGCGGTGAGGTGGTCGGACTCGTTGTCCAGGGTCCGGTTGCTGCAGCCGGGGAAGGTGCACTTGGCGTCGCGCATCCGGATCCACCGTTTGACCGCCTCCGTGAGCCGGTAGCTCTTCCGCCCGATCTCCAGCGGTGCCCCGTCCCTTGGGTCGACGAGGACACGGTAGAACGAGTCGGCGCCGTCGGCGAGAAGTTTGCGGGCCATGGAGGCCGGGATCGGTCCGTGGCCGTCGAGGATCGCGGGTTCGTCGGTAACGCCGAGGGCGGAGAACACCGGAACCATCACCAGCACGTCGGCCCTCGGGACGGGGACCTGGCCGAGGGCCGTGGTTCCCGGTTCCGGGGGACTGCCATCGCCGAAGCCGGTGTCGCCGGAGCCCGTGTCGCCGGAGCTGGTGGTTCCGGCGCCGAGCAGCACGCTGGCGGCGATGTCTGGGCGGAGCTGGGTGAGGGTGCGGGGTTCGTCGGGGCCTTGGAGGCCGCGGGCGATGGCGGTGGTGCGGTTCCAGATCGCGCTGGCGGTGTCCCCGGGGAGGTGGAGCGTGATCCGGGCCATCCCGTCCCGGTCGGGCCGGTACTCCATCCGCCGGTCCGCGGCTCCTTTGGCGTGCCGCTTCTCCAAAGATTCGGGGTGGTGGCGTTCGCGCCAGGCGCGGGCTTTGGCCCTGAACCGTGACGGGACCAGCGTCCCGGGGGCGGCGCCGCGGGCCGGGTTCGGAGCGCCGGGGTCGAAGAAGTGCGCCACAAAAGACGCCGCCCCGGCAGGGCTCAGGCCTTCGGTTTCCTCCACGATGACCTTGGCGTGCTGCCACGACAACGCCCCGTCAGCCAGCGCCTCCATGACGGGCGGCAGCGAGCAGACCTGCTGCGACTGGTGGACGAACGCGCCCGCGGCGGCGGAGCTGATGGTCAGGACCCCGGCGATCTCCTCCACCACGGACATCTCGGCGTAGGTGCGTTCCGGCAGGGACGCGTCCGGCGGGGTCATCGCCTGCTGGATCCGGATGCACTCCGAGGCATCCAGTGCTTTCACCGCGGCGAGCTGGCCCTCCAGGCGGGACGCGAGTTCCAGCCGCTCCAACCGGATCTCATACTGCCGCTGCAACACATCCACACCAGCGCCGGCACTGTCACCGGAACCTAGCGCAGTCTGCTCCAGGAACAGCGCATCAAGGGCAGCAACAGAGGCACGAACACCCTCCATCCCCGACCCCGAACCGCTCACTGAACCGCCGCTGATTCCCATACGCACATCATCCATCGACCCACTGACATTCAGGACGGCGGCGCTGACCCCCAGGGCAACCTCAGCCCACGCAACCTCAGCCCAAAGGTGCCTCAACAGGCCACATCGTCTGCCGCCGTCGTAAGCATTTCCGCTGCGCAGGCTCCTTCCCGCACCCTATACTCCTTCCCGCACCCTATATATGCGGCGCGAAAAGTAACCTGCGCGTCCTCAGAAACTATCGGCGTCGAAAACCCTGGAACGGAACCCTCACCCAAAAATCAGCTGCGCCACCGTGAAAATCGCGAGTCCGGCCAGGGAGCCCACCACCGTGCCGTTGATCCGAATGAACTGCAGGTCCTTGCCCACCTGGAGTTCGATCTTCTGCGAGGTTTCCTCGGCATCCCAGCGCGCCACCGTGTCCGTGATGACTCCCGCAATGTCGGAGCGGTAGGTCCGAACGAGGTACCCGGCGGCGTCGGCAATCCAGGAGTTGACCTTCCCCGCCAGCTCGGCGTCGTCAACCAGCCGCGAGCCGAAGTCGCGGACCGCTGCCTTGAACTTGATGGTGAGTTCACTGTGGGGATCGTCCACCGCGCTCAGCAGCGCGTTCTTCACCGTACCCCAGGTCCGGGACGCGAGTTCGCGCACTTCGGGATCACCCAGTACCTGCGCCTTGATGACCTCAGCGCGGGCGATCATGGCGGGATCGTGCTGCAGGTCCCGGGCGAGATCGTTGAGGTACTTGTCGATCGACTGGCGCACCTGGTGGTTGGGATCGGCCTGGACGGCGCGGACGAACTTGAGGATCTCGATATAGACCTTGTCTCCCACGAGCCCGTCCACGAACTGCGGAACCCAGGTGGGGGAGCGGTCGGAGACCAGGCGGGAGACGGTTTCATGGTTGTCGTCCACCCAGTCGGCGGCGCGGTCAACCAGCAGGTCCACGAGGGTGTGGTGGTGCCCGTCGTGGAAGATCCGCTCCGCCAGCCTGCCCACGGGCGGCCCCCACGGCGGAGTGAGCAGGTGCTTGCGGACCATTCCCTCGATCACGGCCTGGACGTCGTCGTCATTCAGCACGGTGAAGGCGCCGCGGATGACGGCGGCCCCCTCCTTGGCGACGCGCTCCGCACCACCCGGCCCGGCGAGCCATTGGCCTGCCCTGCGGGCTATGTTGACGCTCGCCAGCTTGTCCTGCACCACCTGCTCGGAGAGGAAGTTGGTTTCCACGAACTCGCCCAGCGAGGCGCCGATCTGGTCCTTCCGGCGCGGAATGATGGCCGTGTGCGGGATCTTGATGCCCATGGGGTACTTGAAGAGCGCGGTCACCGCGAACCAGTCAGCCAACGCGCCCACCATGCCTCCTTCCGCGGCCGCGCGCACGTACTGCAGCCACGGATAGTCCTTCTGCAGGGCAAAGGCAAAGACAAAAATCACGGCCATGGCGATCAGCAGGCCCAGCGCCACGAGCTTCATCTTCCGCAGCGCTGCCGCCTTTTCGGCGTCTCCGGCTCCAAGGGGACGGCGTACGACGGCGGCCGGCACCGTGCTGCCCGGCCCGGCGGACGGTGCGTGCCGGGAGTGGGCATCCTGCGTAGTTGGCTCAGTTGTTGCCTCAGAGTTCACCTGCATGTGCCAAGCCTAGTCCCGAAGGCCGGGGCCGGTCGGCTACCGTGTGTCCATGACAACTGACGAGTCAGTGCCGCAGCGGCCGTTGGTCTTTGCCCACCGCGGCGCTAGCGGCGCCTTTGCCGAACACACCCGGGCTGCGTATCTGCAGGCCCTGGCGGACGGCGCGGACGGGGTGGAGTGCGACGTCCACCTGACCCGGGACCAGCACGTGGTCCTGCTGCATGATGCCAACCTGGACCGCACCTCCGACGGGACCGGGCCGGTGGCTGACCGGACCCTGCATGAGCTGCGCCAGCTGGACTTTTCCTCCTGGAAGGGCGTCCGCATCCCCGAGGAATACGGAGCGCGCTCCGAACAGTTCCTTACCCTGCCCGAACTGCTCGACATCCTTCGGGGCGCAGGCCGCCCCGTGCAGCTTGCGATCGAACTCAAGCACCCCAGCCCCTACCAGCTCAAACTGGAAGACCGGGTGCTGGAGGTGCTCCGCAGCGAAGGTTGGGAGCCGCAGAGCTCCACGGTGGACAACGTGGCCGTGACCTTCATGAGCTTCAGCCCCGACTCCGTCCGGCACCTGCTGCACTCCGTCCCACCGCAGTACATCTGCCAGCTGGTGGACGATCTCACCATCCACGAGATCCGCGGCGGCCTGGGCCTGGGTCCGATCGCCGGGGGAGCGGTCACCAACCTGATGAAGGCCACCCAGCTTGAGAGTGAGCAGATCCTGGACGAGGGCGTGGTGGGGATGGCGGGCCCCGGCATCGATTACGTCCGGGAGCGCCCGCACACAGTCCGCCGCTGGCTGGATTCCGGCCGCCGCTTCCGGGTGTGGACCGTGGACTCCGAGGAGGACGTGGCGCTGTGCCGCGACCTCGGCATCCAGGAGATCACCAGCAACGTGCCGGCCCGGGTCCTGGACCAACTCCGGCTGGGCGCACCGCAGGGAAAGTAGGCCGGGGTGGGTGCCGCCGCAGATGCACCTTCACCGCTCCGGTGGTGGAGGGGGCCGCTGGACGTTGAGGGGCTGGCCATGCGTTCGGTGGCGGCCGCGGCGGAGGCACTGGACCTGTATACCGGCGCGCCGGGCAGGTTCAGCACTACGCCCTCTTTGGTAGCCGCCGCTTTCGATTCCTTTGGACACCTGCGGATCGACGGGCGGGCACTGCAGGGCTTCGCGCCACTGTCAGGCTTCCGCGGCACCGCCGACGGCTGGATCCGGCTCCACGCGAATTACCCCCACCACGAGCAGCGGCTGCTGCGGGCCCTCGGCGCTGCCACGGCAGCAGGCGTGGACGCGGCCCTTGGTTCCATGACGTCCCTGGACGCAGAAGCGGCCATCCAGAACCATGGCGGGATCGCCGCGGCCGTCAGGACCCGCCGCGAGTGGATTGCCACGGACATGGGCCGGGCCGCCGCCGCCGGCCCGTGGATCACCCGCGACGGCGGCAGCACAGCCGGCTGGGGGCTTCAGGACTTTCCGGTCGCCGAAGCTGCAGCCGCGGGCAAGAGCAACATCGGGGTTTCCGGCGGCAGCCCGGGCCTGCCCCTTGCCGGCCTCCGGGTGCTGGACCTGACAAGGGTCATAGCGGGACCCGTCGCCACGCGGCTGCTGGCGGCGCTGGGGGCCGACGTCCTGCGCGTCGACCCACCGGCCCTGCCCGAGATCGTGGACCAGTTCGTGGACACGGCATTCGGAAAACGGAGCGCGGAAGCGGACCTTGGGCTGCCTTCGAACCGGCAGCACCTGCAGCAGCTCCTGGCGGACGCCGACGCGGTAGTCACCGGCTACCGCGGCGCCGCCCTGAACCGATTCGGCCTCAATCCCCGGGATCTGCTGGCCGCGCATCCACGGCTGGTGGTGGTCACCCTTGACAGCTGGGGCAGGGCGGGGCCGTGGAGCGGCCTGCGCGGCTTCGACAGCATCGTCCAGGCGGCCAGCGGCATCGCCCACCTTTACGGCAGGGAAAATGACGACGATGGCTGGCGCCCGGGTGCCTTGCCGGTCCAGGCACTGGACCACGCCACCGGGTACGGCGTGGCGGCGGCAGCAATTCTCCTGCTGGCAGAACGCCGGCAAACGGGAAGGGGAGGTGCAGCCCGCCTGTCGCTTGCACGCACCGCCGAGGAACTCTTCGCCCTGCCCCTGAATTCCCTGCCCCTGCATTCGCTGTCACCAAAGACTGTGGACGCGGCGCAACTGCCGGAGCCGGGCTATCGCTCCATGGAAAGCACCTATGGGCCGCTCCGCTATGTTCCGCCGCCGCTGCTCATCTCCGGGCAGATCCTGGACTACACAGCTCCGCCGCCACCCTACGGAAGTTCGGACCTCACCTGGGCCTGAGCCCGCGCTGGTTTCGGGCGCCGGCGCCGGCTGTGGTTGAGTGGTTCCATGCCTTTTCCCCGGTCCGGACCTGCTGTCCAGAGCCTGTCCGCTGTTGCCATGGGAGTCCTCCTGCTGGCCAGCGCCAACAAGCATTTCCGGGACCCGCTGTTCTACCGCGACGTGGTTCCCGGCTACCTCTGCCGGGACGACGCGGCTCCAAGCGCAGCCAATGAAGCTTACGGCGGGCGGCATCCACTGGCCGTCCTGTCCCGTGAGGAATGGATCGCTGCCACCGGCCTGCTTGAGCTGGCCGCCGCCGTCGGAATCCTCCTCCCGCCCACGCGGAAGGTGGCCGCCACGGCGCTCGCCGGGCTGTTCACTGCGTTCCTGGCAGGGCATGTCGACGCTCTCGCGCGCGCCTATGGTCCGGACGGGACTCCACGGCAACGCACGATCCATACTGCACGGCTTCCGTTGCAGGCACCGCTCATCCTGTGGGCCTGGAGCCTCCGAAAACCCGGCCTCCGAAAGCCCGGCCTCCGAAAGTCTGCCGTTCGGGGCCCTGCCTGGCCGCTCCGGCCGTGAAGCTGCTGGCGTCGCCCGCGGTCCGGGTGGGGATTTCCATCAGCATCGCCACGGGGCTGTACGGGGTGTCGTTCGGAGCGCTCTCGGTCACGTCGGGCCTGAGTTTCCCGCAGACCATGGCCTTGAGCCTGCTCCTGTTCAGCGGTGGCTCGCAATTCGCTTTCATTGGAGTCGTGGGCGGCGGCGGTTCGGGTATCGCCGCCATGAGCGCTGCCACCCTGCTGGGGATGCGCAACGGCATCTACGGCATGCAGCTCAACGCCTTGCTCCGGCCGCGCGGCTGGCGGAAATATGTCGGCGCCCAGCTGACCATTGACGAGTCCACGGCCACCGCCACCGGCCAGGAGGACCCCGCGGAGCAGCGCCGTGGGTTCTGGGCCGCCGGCATCGGCATCTACGTGTTGTGGAACGTCTTCACGGCCGTCGGTGCCCTGGCCGGCAGCGGGCTTGGCGATCCGAGGCAGTGGGGACTGGACGGTGCCGCCGTCGCGGCCTTCCTGGCGCTGTTGTGGCCGCGCCTCAAGGGACGGGAACCGATCGCGATAGCGGTGATGTGTGCCGTAGCCACGGTGATTGCCGTTCCGTTGGTGCCGGCGGGCGTGCCCATCCTGGTGGCCGCCGTGGTGGCTGCCCTGGCCGGCTGGTTCAGCCACGGGCGCCGCGACGAAGGGCTGGAACCTGACATCGAGCCGTACGCGGAGCACGATCACGGCCGCCGCGCGTCCGGGAGTCCTAATGCAGGGGGATCCGGACAGCGGGCGGGGCACGGAGACGGCGCACAGCCGGGAGCGGGCTCATGAATCTGTGGATCTGGCTGATCCTGGCCTGCGTCCTGGCGTACGCCTGGAAGCTCGTCGGCTACTTCGTCCCTGCCAGGTTCTTGGAAGATCCGCGGACATCGAGGGTTGCGGGCACCATGACAATAGGACTGCTGGCGTCATTGACCGTAGCCAACGCGGTGGCATCAGGGCAGGCATTGGTGGCGGACGCACGGCTCGGCGCACTCGCCGCGGCGGCTGTTGCGCTGGCACTGCGGGCACCCTTCCTGGTGGTGGTGATCGCCGGCGCGGGCACCGCGGCGCTGTTGAGGTTTCTTGGCTGGAGCTGACCGCCGTCGCTGGGCACCGCAAAATCCCGCAGCACAAGCCGAGTAAAAACCCGCCGCAAAAGGGGGATCCAGGCCACTGCCGCGGCGCCCTGCCGGTTGTACTATGAGATCGGCTATGCAGCTGGCCAAGGACTCCTTCAGAACGGCGACCATGGACAATAAGCTGCATGCGGCAGGGGAGAGGGCAGGCCGGCCGCAACGTCACATCATCCGACGCCGGGCAGGGCTGCCTGCGAAGCGTTTCTTTACCCACTTTGCGGGCATTTCCGAAGTCCCGGCGGAGGATTTGGAACTGTTGTCCGAAAGGCTCCGGCACGCACTCGACCTGGACCCGTCGTCGCCCATTCCATCGCTGCAGGCCCTGGTGGGCCGGGAGATCAGGAAACGGCGGGACGCCGCCAGGGACTAGCCACCCTCGGCAGGGGCCGGGCCGGATGTGGTGCACTGGAAGAGAGGCAGCCCACACCGGTGGCAGCCACCAAGGAGGAATCGGGATGAGCGAACAGTCACGGCCAACGGCGCCGGACGATGGCCACGGAACCGCGGACGCCGAAGGAAGAAGTGCCGAAAAACGGGGTGCGGACGTGCCCGCCGCCGAGCAGACCGGCCGCACCCGGGCCGCCTACCTTGATCCGCGCGGATCCGAGGCCACCAGGGAACTGCGGGATACCGCCCGGCGCCGCAGGGACGCTGAAGAGAAACTCCAGCAGCACCTGATGGAAGCCAAGGACCACGTTCCCAACGAGTTCCACGAGCACCACAAGGCCGCGCACCCGGGGGAGCGCCGGCCGCAACCGGGCGGGCACGAAGGCGAAACCCGTCACGACGGTGAAGCCCAGGCGGAGGGCCCTGGCGGTCACAAGTCCTGAAGGTACAGGAACCACGTCCTGAAAGTGCGCCTGGCAGCCGGCCGGCGGTAGCTGGCTGCCAGGTGGCTTTCGGCGCAGGCTTGGCCTAAGCGCAGGGTTGTTGGTGCGTGCAGAGTTGGGAACGGGTGCTGCTACGCCACTCCGTGGGCGGCGCCTTCTGCGCCTACGCCCCGGCGGCTACTTTCTTCAACGGCCATCTCATACCAGACTTCGGCGCCCAGTTCGGGCTCGGGAGTATCAAGGTTCTGGTAGAGGGCATCCAGGAGTTCGGCAAGTTCCCCGGCGCTAAGGGTGGGCAGCACTTCCTCGGGACCGCGGGGATCGGTGAGGTACTGGGAAAGTTTCGAGCCGTTCATCGCTGGGGAACCGGTGCCCGGCGGGAACGTGCGGATACCTGCATGGGTCGCTCCATCTCGGAAGAAAGAATCCAGGCTGTCTGCGTAACCCTTCTTGAGTCTATTGCACCTGCCGGGCGCCCCACAATGGTGTGGCAGCCCCTAATGGCGCGGGCAGTTTGAGGGGGAAAGCGTGCAGGTGTCAGTACTCCGGCATTATGCCCGGGGACCCAGGAGCCCGGCGCCGAGTGCCGTGGCGGCCGGGACGGGCACATGCGGAGGCAGGGGACGCGCCGGCCGGACGGCCCGGATGGAGTCCTCCACCAGGGCCAGCGGCCGCCGCCACGCGTCCGAACCTGGTTCCATGGTGTCCACCACGCCGATCAGCATGGCCAGCAGCCTGAACATGTCCGTCATTGAAATGTCCGTCCGCAGGCTACCCTGCCCCTGGCCGCGGACCAGCAGCACGCTGATCGAATCCATCAGCGAACCCGTAATCCCGGTGAGCAGTTCGCGGCGTCCCGCGACGGCGCACAGCAGGTTGGCGTCCTCACTTGCGGCCGCCATCAGCGCCTCGAGCACGCGCAGCAGGCCGGCGGCGGCGTCGATGTCCGCCAGCGCGCCGTCCATGACGGGGTCCACGGTAAGCCGCAGCTGCCGGTTCAGGGCAGCGAGGACCAGTTCTTCCTTGTCCGCGAAGTTCCGGAAGAGGGTGGCGGGACCAACACCGGCGGTGGCGGCAATGGTCTGAAGCGGCACTTCGGGGCCGAATTCCCGGAAACACTGGCGCGCCGCCGTGATGATCTTGTCCACGTTCCGCGCTGCGTCTGCACGGAGGGGCTTGCGGGCGACTGCGAGGCTCATGCCCAAAAGGGTAGCAACGGAGCCTGCGGCGTTCACCGTTACTGGAGGGTAGCGGCTTATGTGACGGCGGCAGCCGGAGGCGCTGCCCTGCAGCGGCCAACGGCACCATGGCACACTTGGGGGCATGTTGCTTGCATTCTCTGTCGCTCCTTCAGGCGTTCCTTCCGGCGGTTCACGCCCCAACGATGCCTCCGTGCACGACGCCGTGGCCGCCGCGGTGAAGATCGTCCGCGAGTCCGGGCTTCCCAACCAGACGGATTCGATGTTTACCACCATCGAGGGGGAGTGGGACGAAGTGTTCGACGTCGTCAAACGCGCCACCGAGGCCGTGGGACAGTTTGGCAGCCGCGTTTCCCTGGTGATCAAGGCAGACATCAGGCCCGGCTACACCGGTGAACTGACGGCGAAGGTGGACCGCCTGGAAGGTGCGCTGTCGCAGGATTCCTGAGCCGGAACGAGCGGCCAAAAAGCATCTGGACCGGCAGGACGCCCCGTGCCAAACTGTGCCCATGTTCGAGCACAAACCCCGGCCGGAATGGATAGCCGCTGAAGAGTTCCTGTCCACAACCGTGGTTCATCCGGACCCGGCCTTGCAGCGCGCCGTTGCGTCCGCCGCGGAGGCCGGGATGCCCGCCATCGAGGTGGCGCCCAATGCCGGAAAACTGCTCAAACTCCTGGTCCAGCTTTCAGGGGCCCGCCGGATCCTGGAAATCGGGACGCTTGCCGGCTACAGCACCATCTGGATGGGGCGGGGCCTGCCCCCCGACGGCACGATCGTCACGTGTGAGTACCTGCCCCAGCACGCAGAGGTGGCCTGGGCCAACATCGATGCCGCAGGACTGGGCCAAAAGGTGGAGATCCGGCTGGGACCGGCGCTCGATACCCTCGCCGCGCTCGCGGAGGACGAGCGCAAACCCTTCGACTTCATCTTCATCGATGCGGACAAGCAAAACGACAGCCGCTACCTTGAGTGGGCGGTCCGGCTGGGCAGGCCCGGTGCCGCGGTGGTCCTGGACAACGCGGTCTGGGAAGGGGCCGTCCTGGATCCCGGCATGGACCCGGTCAACGCTTCGGGAATCATCGATGCCCTCAAACTGCTGGGCGAGCACCCAAGACTGGACGCCACCGTCATACAGACGGTGGGCTCCAAGGGCTGGGACGGGTTTGCCCTGGCACGCATAATCTGAACTGTCCTGCACCCTGCGCGCTGGATGGCTGGACGCGATAGGTAAGTATGCTTAGGGCCAGAGGCCGTGCAGGCCTGGAGCAGCAATGGAGGACATCATGAAGGCATCACCCACTCTTGCCAGCAATCTCCAAATGGTCCTGACGGACCTGATCGAACTGCACCTGCAGGGGAAACAGGCACACTGGAACCTCGTTGGCACCAACTTCCGCGACCTGCACCTCCAACTCGACGAAATTGTCGCAGCCGCCCGCCTTTTCGCGGACCAGGCAGCTGAACGGATGCGCGCCCTGCATGCCCTTCCGGATGGCCGCAGCAGCGCCGTGGCGGACGGCACGCGCCTGGAAGAGTTCCCCGAAGGGTTGGTTTCCACCAAAGACACCGTCAAGCTGATCACCAAACGCTTGGAACGCACCGTGCAGACCATGCGGGACGTCCACGACGAGGTGGACGACGAAGACCCCACCAGCGCGGACCTCCTCCACGCCATTATTGAGCGGCTGGAACAACTGGCCTGGATGGTGAACGCCGAGACCATGGCGCCCACCGCGGCCGTTACCGAGCCGGCCGGGAAGTAGTGGCGGCGCCCGCGTTCCCCGTCAACAGCCCGGGGCTCACGGCAGCACAGGGCACCGGGACCGCCGCCCCCGTGCTCATGGCGTCCACGCCGGAGGAGTTCGCCCAGTGGCTGCCGCTCCTGGGCCGGGTTGGTCCGCTAGCGGGCAACGCTCCCGCACTGCTGGACCTTGCCTCCGAGGCAGGCGGCAGCTGGCCGCTCCCGGGTGGCGGGCGCACGTCGGTCCTGTGGGAGCTCCTGGCGTCCGTGGCTGCAGCCGACGTCGCAGCGGCCCGCATCTTTGAGCCCCACCTTGACGCCCTGGCCATCCTGCAGCAGGCGGGGGAAACGGCTGGCTCAGGAACGGCTCGCGGGGGCAGCTGGGGCGTGTTCGCAGCGGAAGGGCCCGGCATGAGGCTGGAAGCCAGGGTTGCCGGGACCGGAGTTTTCCTCAGTGGTTCCAAGCCCTGGTGTTCGCTGGCGCGGCAGCTGGACAATGCGGTCGTCACGGCGCATACGGACGACGGCGGCCGGGCGGCTTTCGCCGTCAGCCTCCGCCATGGCGGCGTGGACAGCGAGGAGCCCACGTGGGTTGCGCGCGGACTGCGGGAAATACCCAGCGGTACCGTCCATTTCGACCAGGTTCCGGCAGCGCCCGTCGGCGCAACCGGCTGGTACCATAGCCGGCCCGGTTTCGCATGGGGCGGCATGGGGGTCGCCGCCTGCTGGCTGGGAGGTGCAGTGGGAGTGGCCCGGGACTTCCGGCACGGGCTGCAGGCCGGCGCGGACGCGGGACGCCAACCGGACCAACTGGCGCTCGCCGCGCTGGGTGAGGCGGACAGGATCATCACCGCGGCCCTGCAGTACCTGGCCCGGACGGCCTTGCGCCTCGATGACGGCACCTTGGCCGCCGGGGCAGGCCAAAGTACCTGGAGCGAAGCCCAGCGCGTGCGGGGAACTGTTGCGGCCGCCGTCGAACGCGTCCTCCACCTGGTGGGCACCACCCGGGGGCCGGGACCGCTGGCCTTCGACGAGCCTTACGCCAAGAGGATGGCGGACCTGGCACTTTACGTGCGCCAGCACCACGGCCCGCGGGACGATGCGCAACTGGGCAACCTGGTCCTGGCGGGAGACTGCCAATGGTGACCTTCTCGCATGCGGACCAGGGAACGGCCGAGGCGGTGTGGGACGGGAGCGGCCTGCAAACGCTGCCGGAGCTGCCGCTCGGGCCTGCCGAACTTGGTGCCATGGGTTTCGTGGTCCTGGCTGCCCACCCGGATGATGAAACCCTCGGCGCCGGAGGGCTCCTTGCCTCCCTGCCCGCGCTCGGAGCCACAGTGGAAGTCCTGTTGTGCACCGCGGGTGAGGGCTCTCATCCCGAATCGCCCACCACCACTGCCGAACGCCTCGCCGAGATCCGCCTCGCCGAATTCGGGACGGGCCTTTCCGCCTTGGGCATGAAAGAGAACTGGCGGTTCCTCGGCCTGCCGGACCGCGGACTGACGGGTCACGCCGAGGTGATCACCCGCGCCGTGCGGGAGGCTGCCCAGCGACTCTCCCGGGATGGCCGGCATATTGTGCTCGTGGCGCCCTACCGGGCAGACGGCCATGCCGATCATGATGCCCTGGGAGCGGCGGCAGCATCGGTGGCAGTGCAGGACGGGCACGGGCTGCTGGAATACCCGGTCTGGTACTGGCACTGGGCAACGCCGGGCAGGGCCGACTGGCAGGAATGGGTCCGCTTCCACCTCAGCCGGCAGGCCCGCGAGGCGAAGGGCAACGCCCTGCTTGCACACGCTTCCCAGACCCTGCCGCTCTCGCCCGCCGTCGGCGATGAAGCGCTCCTGCACGCGGACTTCCTGGCGCACTTTGCGCGCACATTCGAGGTCTTCGCCTGGACTCCGCCACAGGACACAAGTGGGGCGCCGCACCGCAGCGGCGACGCCGAGCGGATCTTTGACGCCGTCCATGCCGCCGAGGACCCCTGGAACTACACAACCAGCTGGTATGAGCGGCGCAAGCGCACCCTCACCCTGGCCGCACTGCCGGCGGAGTCCTATGAACGCGGCCTGGAAATTGGGTGCTCGATCGGCACCCTCACCGCTGAACTGGCGTCCCGGTGCCGGTCATTGCTTGCTGTGGATGCGAGCAGCGCTGCGGTCCGGCAGGCCAAGCAGCGGCTTGCGGGATACACCGGCGTCAATGTCCAACAGCGGGTGGTGCCGGACTCCTGGCCGCAAGGCATGTTCGAACTGCTGGTGGTGTCCGAGGTGGGTTATTACCTCGCGCCGGAGGAGCTTGAAGTGCTCTGGGACCGCGTCGAAGGATCACTTGAACCAGGCGGGACCCTGGTCCTGTGCCATTGGCGGCATCCGATCGACGGCTGGGAGCTTGACGGCGACGCCGTGCACGCCCTGGCCCGGAAGCGGCTGGGCTGGCGGAGCGCTGCACTGTACCAGGAGCGGGACTTCGTCCTGGAAATCCTCATCGCGACGACAACCGCCAGGGGCCTTGATGCAGCACCGTGACGCCGGCAGCGAGCCTGGCCTGGCGGCTCCCGCTTCCGGCCAGCGATGCGGGAAGGGTACGTGCATCGAGGACGTGGCAGTGGTGATTCCGGTACACAACGAGGAGCAGCACCTCGGAGGGGCCCTGGCGGGCGTCCGGACTGCAGCCGACGGGATGGCGGCCCGGCACCCGGGCGTCAGTGTTCGCATCATGGTGGTGCTGGACTGCTGCACTGATGGTTCCCTGCGGATTGCCACGGACTTTGCCGCGTCCGATGCCCGTTTTAACGCCATGACTGTCGGCTTCCGGAATGTGGGGATGAGCCGGCGTGCGGGCGCAGCAGGCCTTGGACTGACTGCCGGCGTTCCGGCGGCGCGGGTCTGGCTGGCCACCACCGACGCCGACTCGCTGGTGCCCCGGAACTGGCTGGTACGGCAGGTGGACCTGGCAGCCGCCGGCGCCGACGTCGTCCTCGGCTCGGTGGAACCCGACGGCGATGGCATGCACCACGCCCTCATGGCCCGCTGGCACGCCCGGCATGTCCTGGCCGAGAACCACTCCCATGTGTACGGGGCCAACCTGGGCGTGCGGGCCTCGTCCTACCTGGGGGTTGGCGGGTTCCCAGGCATTGCTTCCGGTGAGGACCGGGTTCTCCTGGACAGGCTCCGCGGCAGCGGAGCCAGGATTGTTGCCACGGACAGCGTCCGCGTCCTGACATCAGGGCGGACAGTGGGGAGGGCGCCACGGGGATTTGCTGCTTATCTCCTGGCATTGGCCCGGCAATAGGCCGGCTTGCGCCGGCACAAAAAATGCGCGGGCACGAAAAAAGGGTGCCGCCGGCCGTGAAGAATCCACAGCGCCGGCAGCACCCCCAGCTTAAGACTTCGGTGGGACTGTGCCCGTTACACCAGGTCCGGAGCGCTGGCCACGATGTAGTCGGCTGCGGCAGGTCCGGTCATGGACAGGTTGTTGCTGTCAGGATCGATTCCCTTCTCCTGCAATGCCTCCCAAAGGGCAGCAGGAGCCTGGAGCTCGGCCTTGTGCAGAAGGCACCAACTTGTGTAGAGGCCATAGAGCTCATCGCGTCCGAGGCCCAGTCCGGGCTCTTTGTCCGGGACAACTGCTTCGGCAAGAAATTGTTCAAAATGGGTAGCAGGCATGTCCGCTCATTAAGGGTCGACCGTGATGCCGCCGTATCTGCTTCAGCGGCCCTGCGGGTCCCAGGAAGGGGCCCGGCAAGGTATGGAAGAAATTATGACAGGACGGCCCACCTTGTCCAACTCGCTGTCGGAGCCGCTGCCCGGCCGGGCCGCCTGGCCGCTGCGGAATACTCCAGGTTGAGGGGGCCGACGGCGACTGGGGGGACTGGCCTCGGTCTCAGAAGAGGCCATCTCACCGCCGGCCCCGCATCGCCCCGGGCTCCCCCAGCCCGGGAAACCCTGGCAGGACCTCCATCTCAATTTTCCTCCAAGTTGGAAGTCCTGCCTAGTACCTGTCCCCAAGCCTTCCACTGCCGGCCCAGGCCCAACTAGGCGTGGCCGCCATGCCGGCCGCCGTCGTCGGACCCTGCATCGCCGGCGCGGTGCTGCACCTTGTCACGCACCCGGTCCCGGTGGCTTTCCGTGGGAGCGTCTTCCGGCTGCTGCTGCCCGTCCTGTCCGCCGTTCTCCGAAGCGTACTTCTCCCGAAGTTCACGTCCGTGCTTAATGTCGTCCTCAATCTGCTGCTGCATCTTTTCGCTCTTCTTGGTATCCCGCGGAGGCAGCTGGATGGTCTCTTCCGCCTCAATGCCGGCCTGGAGCTCACGCCCACGTTCCACCTCGGCATCGAATTCGGCACCGAACAGCAGCGACATGTTCAGGATCCAGAGCCACAGCAGCATCACGATCACGCCACCCAAGGTGCCGTAGGTCTTGTTGTAGTTGCCGAAGTTGCCCACGTAGAAACCAAAAGCAAGCGACGCTACCAGGAAAACCACCAGGGCGATGGCCGAGCCCATGCTCATCCAGCGGAACTTCGGCTGCTTGACGTTGGGGGTGGCGTAATAGAGAACCGCAATGATGGCAATGATGAGGATGACCATCACCGGCCACTTGGCGATGTTCCAGACGGCCAGGAAGGCGCTGCTAAGACCGATCAGCCCGCCCACGGCCTCGGAGATGGGTCCGCTGAGGACCAGCATGCCCGCGAGGAGCGCCACGATCACCACGGCGAGAAGCGTTACGGCCAGCATGGTGCCACGCAGCTTGATAAACGGCCGGCCTTCGTCAACCTCATAGACGCGGTTCATGGCACGACCAAAAGCTCCCACATACCCTGAGGCCGACCACAGGGCGGCTACGAGGCCGATGACCAGCGTAAATCCTGCCGCCGGGGCATTCGCAAGATCTTCCACCACCCCGCCAACCGTGCTGACAGTCTCGCCGGGCACAAAGCCTTTGATGATCTGCAGGAGCGCATCGGTGGTCTTTTGTGGATCCCCGAAGAGCCCGACCAGCGACACGAGGGCCAGGATGGCTGGGAACAGCGACAACACCGCGTAGTAGGTCAGGGCTGCGGCAAGGTCCGGGCACTGGTCCTTATTGAACTCGCGCAGGGTCCTCTTGGTGATGTATTTCCAGTTTGGCTTGACCAACTCCCGGGGGCTGCCAGGCTTCCTGTCGTCATTTGGATCCGGCGCCTGGCCCGCCTTCGCGGTGCTGGTCTCGGATGAGTCGTGAGTGGCCATGGGGTGTCCTCTCCATCAAGTGGCTGAAGCGGACAGGCCGGCCCCGCGGATGGCGGTGCCGGCCTGTCGAACAATTCTGTTGCTTGCGGTGCCG
>NZ_JBYQFR010000026.1:0-28541 GCF_058266945.1 Arthrobacter sp. E70
TCGCAGCCTTCTCTCATCATTGAATGCTCGGCATTTGTTTTCGTTATGCGAGAAAACATTATTGCTATACGAGATTAGATTTGAGGAGGCGGCACGGTCAACGTGGGACGGGCGAGCCGGCAGGGTTCCGCCACAGGGCCCCCGAGCAAACCATTTGTGACTGGCTCAGCGCGCCGCCGCCACTTGACCGACCGTGACGCAGGTCATAGCATTTATTTCGCTATTCAATATCTCGGTTCCGCAATGTGGAATAACAGAAACGACCTCCCGGTCGGCCTCACCACCCGGAATCCCCAAAGAATTGAGAATCCTATGAAGACCCCTCCACCGGCGGGCGTAGACGTGGCCAAGGACCTGACAGCGTCGTCAGATGCCCCTGCCCCTACCGCAGCCAGCGTTGAGACCATGTGCAATTCGGCAAGCGAAGCATCAGGCGTGGCCATAAGCCCCACCCTCTACAACGCGGACCTTGCTCCCACAAAGCGTGCCGGCCGCAGCTGGTCCAGCTACAGCATCTTCACCCTCTGGGCCAACGACGTGCACAGCCTGGGCAACTACGCGTTCGCCATCGGCCTCTTCGCCCTCGGGCTGGGCGGGTGGCAGATCCTGCTTGCCCTGGGCATCGGGGCCGCGCTGCTTTTTGGGCTCCTCACCCTTTCCGGCTTCATGGGAGTGAAGACCGGAGTTCCCTTCCCGGTCATGAGCCGCATCAGCTTCGGCATCAGGGGAGCCCAGATCGCCAGCCTCCTCCGCGGCGCTGTTGCGGTGGCGTGGTTCGGCATCCAGACCTACCTCGCCTCCGTCGTCTTCCGCGTCATGCTCACGGCAATGTTTCCGTCCCTGGCGGAGCTGGACAAGGACTCCATCCTGGGCCTGTCCACACTGGGGTGGGCGGCATTCGTGACCTTGTGGGTGGTCCAGTTGGTGATCGTCAGCTTCGGCATGGAAATGATCCGCAAGTACGAGGCCTTCGCCGGCCCCGTCATCCTCGCCACCATGGCCGCGATGGCCATCTGGATCTTCGTCGAGGCAGGGGGAAGCATCGCCTGGTCGTCCAACAAGGCCCTTGAAGGGCCGGAAATGTGGCTCACCATCTTCGCCGGCGGCGCCCTCTGGGTCTCCATCTACGGCACCTTCGTCCTGAACTTCTGCGACTTCACCCGCTCGGCGGTCTCCAAAAAGGCCGTGGTCCGCGGCAACTTCTGGGGGATCCCCATCAACATGCTGGTATTCGGCGCCATTGTGGTGGTCATGGCCGGCGGCCAGTTCAAGATCAACGGCACCATCATCAAGAGCCCCTCGGACATCGTTCAGACCATTCCCAACACGCTCTTCCTAGTGCTGGCATGCCTTGCCCTTCTGATCCTGACCATCGCCGTGAACCTCATGGCCAACTTCGTGGCTCCCGTGTATGCCCTGACCAACCTGTTCCCCACCCGGCTGAACTTCCGCCGGGCAGCCATGGTCTCCGCCACCATCGGGCTGGTTATCCTGCCGTGGAACCTCTACAACAACCCATTGGTCATCGTGTACTTCCTCGGCGGTCTTGGCGCGCTGCTCGGCCCGCTATTCGGCGTTGTCATGGCCGACTACTGGCTGATCCGCCGCGGCAAGGTCAACGTCCCGGAGCTCTACACGGCATCCCGTGAAGGGGCGTACTTCTACCGGAACGGCGTCAACCCGCGGGCCATCATCGCCATGGTCCCGGCGGCGGTCCTTGCCCTCCTGATCGCCTTCGTCCCCGGGCTGGCATCCGCTGCACCGTTCGCCTGGTTCTTCGCGGCAGGCATCGCCGCCGTGGTCTATTTCTTCATCGCAGACCGCAACCAGCGCCTGGAAGACCGCGACGGCGAGGCGATCGCCGTCGCCAGCACCCACTGACACACCCATCCCGCCCGCCAAGGAAACCGCCGTGCGCATTCTCGTAGCAAACGTCAACACCACCTCCTCCATGACCGAATCCATAGCGGCCTCGGCCCGCAGCGTTGCTGCCCCGGGCACCGAAATTGTCGGCATCACGCCGCGCTTCGGGGCAGACTCCTGCGAGGGAAACTTCGAAAGCTACCTGGCGGCCATCGCCGTCATGGACGCCGTCACCTCCTACCCGCAGCCGTTCGACGCTGTCATCCAGGCGGGGTACGGCGAACACGGGCGCGAAGGGTTGCAGGAGCTTCTGGACGTGCCGGTCGTCGATATCACCGAGGCGGCAGCCAGCACGGCCATGTTCCTGGGCCACAAGTACTCCGTAGTCACCACCCTGGACCGCACGGTGCCGCTGATCGAGGACAGGCTGAAGCTCGCCGGGCTGGATGCCCGGTGCGCGTCGGTCCGGGCCAGCGGCATGGCGGTCCTGGAGCTGGAGGAGGAACCGGACCGCGCCGTGGAGGCCATCATCGACCAGGCGATGCTGGCCGTCACGCAGGACAAGGCGGAAGTCATCGTGCTCGGCTGCGGCGGGATGGCCGGCCTGGACGAGCAGATCCGGCAGCGGGCGGGGGTGCCCGTGGTGGACGGCGTCGCGTCCGCGGTGACCATCGCCGAATCCCTGGTCCGGATGGGTCTTTCCACCTCAAAAGTGCGGACCTTCGCTGCGCCGCGGCCCAAAACCGTCATAGGCTGGCCGCTGAACAAACCGGCCATGCCGGTGCAGCTGTAGACCAGGAGAATACGTGAGCACACCCCATCCCCGCGTCGCCGTCGTCACCGGGGCCGGCTCCGGCATCGGCCGGGAGGTTGCCCGGCAAATGCTGGCCGACGGCTACCGCGTGCTGCTGGCCGGCCGCCGGGAGGCCCAACTAAAGGAAACGGCTGACGGCCACCCGGACGCGCTCGTGGTGCCCTGTGACGTCACCCTGCCGGACGACGTCGAACGCCTCTTCGAGGCCGCGCGCCAAAGGTGGGGGCGCGTGGATGTGCTGTTCAACAACGCCGGCGTCTTCGGCCCCGCGGCCGGTGTGGACGAGATCAGCCTGGACGACTGGAACGCCACCCTGGCCGTGAACCTTACCGGGTCCATGCTGTGCGCCGCGGCTGCCGTCCGGGCCATGAAAACGCAGGAACCTCGGGGCGGCCGGATCATCAACAACGGCTCCATCTCGGCGCATTCCCCCCGGCCCCGGACCGTGGCCTACACGGTGACCAAACATGCGGTGACCGGCCTGACCAAGAGCATCGAGCTGGATGGCCGGGGCTACGGCATCACCTGCGGCCAGATCGACATCGGCAATACTGCCACCGAGATCATGGACACCATCGGCGTCGGCTCCGGGGCCCTCCAGGCCGACGGCAGCCGGAAGGTCGAGCCGATGTTTCCGGTGGCGGACGCGGCGCGCGCAGTGCTGATGATGGCCAACATGCCGGCCTCGGCAAGCGTCGGGTCAGTGGTGGTCACCGCCGCCGGCATGCCCTTCATCGGCCGCGGCTAACACGCCGGCGAGGAGCGGTCAGAGGGGGAGCAGGGCCGAGAGGTCCGCGCGCAGGCCCGAGGCCGCAACCTTCCCGGCAGCCACGGCGTCCGCCCAGCCCAACTGGCCGGTGGCCATCGCAAGCCAGGTGGCGGCGTCGCACTCAATGACGTTGGGCGGTGTGCCGCGGGTGTGCCGCGGGCCCTCCACGCACTGCGTGACGCCAAACGGCGGCACCCGCACCTCCACGGAGTTGCCCGGCGCCCGGGCGGTGACCTCCTCGAGGGTGTAGCGCACGGCAGTGGCCACCACTGGCCTGGGAACGGGAAGGTCCGACGCCGGGCCGGCACCTTCGCGCCATGCAGCCAGTGCCGCTTTACCTTCCTGGACGTCAATACGACGGCGGGCTACGGCCATGTTTCGAGTCTTCCTTTTGGTGCAGGCAGGGTTGGTGACGGTCGGGTTGGTTCAGTCCAGGAGTGCGGAAACGGCAGGGCCAAGCCGGATCTTCCCCACCGGCCGACCGCCGCCAAGCACGGGTTCCACCACTTTTTCCAGGACGCTCGCCACGCCCGGGATCTCCACGGCGCCGGCCGCCGCCAGGAGCGTCAGGGCCACCAGCGACGTGGCCCGGATGTTGCCGTCCAGGATCTTGACGGCAACGGAGACGCCCTGCGGCGTCGCCATCGCCAGGACGCCCTCAGCGCCGATCTTGGCAATGATTTCGAGCTCGTCCATCACCAGCGTGTTCGCCTCGCCGCGGCCCTGCACCGCCCACGGATAATCCAGCATGGAGGTGGCGATGGTTGCGGCCCTGGCGTTGAAGCTGTGGTCACCGGGGGACTTGGCGAGCTGGGAGTAGGCGCGGGCCAGCCCCGTGAGCGAGACGGCTGCCACGGGGGCGCCGCAGCCGTCGATGCCCAAGTGGGCGATCTTCTCGCCCGTGTATTCCTCGATAGCGGTACGCACGCGCTGCTGCAGCGGGTGGTTGGGTTCCAGGTAGCTGTGGGTGTCCCAGCCGTTCTCCGTGCACGCCCAGAGGAACGCTGCATGCTTGCCCGAGCAGTTGTAGGCCAGCCGGGACTTTCCCTTTTCGGAACGCACCAGCCAGTTCCGGGCCGTTTCATCCTGTGGCCAGGCTTCCGGGCACTGCAACTGGTCCTCGCGGACTCCGGCCGCCTTGAGCATCCCGGCAACAACATCCATGTGGTCCAGCGACCCCGTGTGGCTTCCGCAGGCAATAGCCACTTGCGCGCCCCGCAGTGGCACGCCGGACTGCATGGCGGCGAGCGCCTGGAAGGGCTTCAGCGCGGACCGGGCATAAATCGGGGTGTTGATGTCGCCAAGCTCGGTGACCACGGAGCCGTCGGCGGAGAGCAGCACCGCGGAGCCGATATGCCGCGACTCCACGAAGCCGCTGCGTTCGATGACGGCCAGTTCGACGGCGGAGTCAACAGTGAAGGTGGCATGCGGATTGTGCGGCATGCTGCCAGTCTATGGGCCGAGGCGGCCGAAGCCCGGTTACTTCGGTGCCCTACTGCACGGTGACCATCACCGACTGCCAGCCGGAGGCGCCGTCCGGAACCGGATCAGCCCGCTGGTCCGTCTGCACCTCGCCGGTGCCGTCGGTGGCCCGGACCTTCAGGTAGTGCGCGCCTGGCGTGGCGTCCCATTCGTAGGACCACTGCCGCCAGGTGACGCTGGACGCCTCATCGGAGAGAACCGCCTCCACCCACTCGCCGTTGTCGACCTGGATTTCCACCTTGCTGATGCCGCGGGTCTGCGCCCAGGCGGTGCCGCCCACGGCCACCTTTCCGGCCGGCACCTTCGCGAAGGACCTGGGCACGTCGACGCGTGCCATGGTTTTGATGGGGCCACGTTCCGACCAGCCCCGCTCTGTCCAGTAGGCCTTGCTGTCCGCGAAACGGGTGACCTCCAGGTCCACCACCCACTTGGTGGCCGACACGAACCCGTACAGCCCCGGGACCACCATCCGCACCGGATAGCCGTGCTCCAGTGGAAGCGGCTCGCCATTCATGCCGATGGCCAGCATCGCGTCGCGGCCGTCCTGCAGGACCTCCAGGGGAGTCGAGGCGCTGAAGCCGTCAATGGATTTCGAAAGCACCATGTCGGCCCCGTCCTTCGGCTTGGCCCGGGCCAGGACTTCGCGGAGTGGAAGGCCCAGCCATTTCGCATTTCCCGCAAGGTTTCCGCCCACGGGATTGGACACGCAGGTGAGGGTGACGTGGGACTCGATGAGGTCCGCGTCGAGCAGGTCCTGGAACGTCAGTGTGACCTCCTGCTCCACGAGCCCGTGGACGCGAAGCTCCCAGTCATCGGCGCTGATGTCGGGGACGCTCAGGGCGGTGTCGATCCGGTAGAAGTCGCCATTGGGAGTCAGCCAGGGCGATACGCCCGGAACCGGTGACTGGACGCCGGGCGGCACGGCGGGTGCCGGCTTGGCGGGTGCGGGGAGCTGCAGCGCCTCACGCGCCTTGGCGGCATTGCTGCGTGCCGCTCCGAGCAGCCGCCCGCCCGTGGCCGCGAGGCCGGCGGCAGCGGCGGTGATCCCGGCCGCGGCGAAGAAACGACGGCGGCTGGTGCCGCTGCCGCTGTGGCCGGTGTCGCCGTCGTCCGCAATGTCCGCCGGAGCTTCCGGCCACTCCTTCAGCCCCCACAGCGGAACCATCAGCCGGCGCAGGACCACCAGCCCGGCCAGTGTCCCCAGCACGGAAGGGATGGCGTCCGCGCCGGTAACGCCAGCGCGGGTGACCACGCAGGCCACGATCACGGCTCCCATGAACAGCACGCCCAGGACGCCCAGCGCCCACTTCCGGTAGGCCACCACGCCAAGGATGCAGGCCAGCACGGCGATGGTCAGCCCCATGCCCACGAACAGTGCTGCCTTGTCGTTGGTGCCGAACGTGGCGATGGCAAAGTCCTTCAGCCAGGGCGGCGTGAAATCGATGAAGGTGGATCCCAGCGCGAACAAGGGGGCTGCCCTGGCGGTGAAGAACGCGCCCACCAGCTCCGCAACGGCAAGTACGACGGCGGCCGCCACCACGCCTGCCAGCGCGGCCATGGCAGTGGGGCCCGTGGACCGGTTTCGAAGCTTTGTCATGGTGGTGGTTCGGAGCGGCAGGAGGCCCGGATTGATCGGAACAGGGGACGACACAGCTTAGGAGGCGGAAGGGTGCACAAAGTACCCTTGGACACTGTGAAGGTACTTGTCATTGGCCCCGGCGGCCGCGAACACGCCATTGTCCGCTCGCTGCTTGCCGACCCCAACGTGTCCGAAGTCCACGCAGCCCCCGGCAACGCCGGTATCAGCAAGCTGGTCCCCACATACAACATCAACGGCAACGATCCCGAAGCCGTGGCTGAACTGGCAACGCGCCTTGCCGTGGACCTGGTGGTCGTGGGACCCGAGGCTCCGCTGGCTGCGGGCGTCTCGGATGCCGTCCGTGAAGCCGGCATCCCCGTCTTCGGACCCAGCAAGGCAGCCGCCCAGCTTGAGGCCTCCAAGGCCTTCGCCAAGGAAATCATGGCGGAGGCCGGCGTCCCCACGGCCATGGCCATGGTCGCCGCCAACGCAGACGAGGCAGCCTCTGCGCTGGACACCTTCGGCGCGCCGTACGTGGTGAAGGATGACGGCCTCGCGGCCGGCAAGGGCGTGGTGGTTACCCGGAACCGGGACGAAGCCCTCGCCCACGCCCAGTCCTGCTTCGACGCCGGCGGCTCCGTGGTGATCGAGGAGTTCCTGGACGGACCCGAGGTTTCCCTCTTTGTCCTCTGCGACGGCCAGAACACCGTGGCACTCTCACCCGCGCAGGACTTCAAGCGCATCTTCGACAACGACGAAGGCCCCAACACCGGCGGCATGGGCGCCTACACGCCGCTTGAATGGGCGCCGGAAGGCCTGGTCCAGGAAGTCCTGGACCGCGTTGCCCAGCCCACCGTCAATGAAATGGCCCGCCGCGGCACCCCGTTTGTCGGCGTGCTGTTCGTCGGCCTTGCCCTGACCTCGCGCGGTACCCGCGTGATCGAGTTCAACGTCCGCTTCGGCGACCCCGAAACCCAGGCTGTCCTGGCCCGGCTCAAAACGCCCCTCGGCTCCCTGCTCATGGCCGCCGCGAAGGGCGAACTGGACAAGGCAGAGGAGCTGCGGTGGGCCAAGGAGACCGCCGTCGCCGTCGTCATTGCCTCGGAAAACTACCCGGACACTCCCCGCACTGGTGACCGCATCCGCGGGCTTAAGAAGGCCGAGGCCCTCGACGGCGTGCACGTCATCCACGCCGGAACCGCCCTGGACGGGGACGGCAAGGTGGTGTCCGCAGGCGGCCGGGTCCTGGCCGTCGTCGCCCTCGGCAGCGACCTGGTGGAGGCGCGGGAAAAGGCATACGACGGCGTGGAGCTGATCCAGCTGGAAGGCTCCCAGTTCCGCAGCGACATCGGCCGCAAGGCCGCCCGGGGCGAAATCAAGGTCCCGTACGGCGCCACCGGCTCGCTGCCCATAGTGAAAGCGAAGGCCTGAGATGAGTGAAACCCCGGTGAACCGCGGGTACGCAGCCAAAACCTTGGAGCTGCCCGGATGGACCCACGTCTACTCGGGCAAGGTCCGCGACCTCTACGAGCCGGCCGACGAGTCGATCGTGCAGCGGCTTGGCCAGGACTGCGTGCTGGTGGTGGCGAGCGACCGCATCAGCGCCTACGACCACGTGCTCTCGAGCGAGATCCCGGACAAGGGACGCATCCTCACCCAGCTGAGCCTCTGGTGGTTCGACCAGCTGGGCGTTGAGCACCACGTGCTGGGCTCCACCGTCGAGGACGGCGTGCCGGCCGAGGTGCTGGGCCGGGCGATGATCTGCAAGAAGCTGGACATGTTCCCGGTGGAATGCATCGCCCGCGGCTACCTCACCGGGTCCGGGCTGCAGGAGTACAAGGCACTGGGCACGGTCTGCAACATCCCCCTGCCCGAGGGCCTCGTGGACGGGTCGCGCCTTGACCACGCAATCTTCACGCCGTCCGCGAAGGCACTGATCGGCGAGCACGATGAGAACATCACCTACGACGCCGTGGTGGCGCTCGTAGGGGACGACATCGCTGCCCGCCTCAGCGAGCTGACGCTGAAGATCTACACGACGGCGGAAAAGATCGCCCGTGAGCGCGGCATCATCCTCGCCGACACCAAGGTCGAATTCGGGTACGACGCCGTCTCCGGGTCCATCACACTGGGCGACGAGGTGCTCACCCCGGATTCCTCGCGGTTCTGGGATGCTGCCACGTACAAGCCGGGCCAGGCGCAGCCCTCCTACGACAAGCAGTACGTGCGCGACTGGCTGACCTCGGCCGAATCCGGCTGGGACAAGGCCTCGGACACTCCGCCGCCGGCGCTGCCTGCCGACGTGGTGGAACGCACGCGCAGCCGCTACGTCGAGGCGTACGAAAAAATCACCGGAAAGAGCTTCACGTAAGCAAAGGGCGGGCCCGGGAATCCCGGGCCCGCCGATAGCTGGCCTTAGCTCGCTTGCCTTTAGCTCGCTTGCGCGGCCGCGGCTGCCCGCTTCTGGGCGAGCCTGATTTCGAGGATCGCATCCAGCGCCTGCTGGACGCGGTCCTGTGCACCGGCAGCGGCGAATGCCTTTTGGGCTTCCTCAAGGTGCACCAGCGCTTCGTCGGTTTCTCCCGAGGCCTTCAACGACTTTCCAAGGAGGAGCGACACCTCCCCGGCCGTGTGCTTGCCAAGGGCATCGCGCTCGGCATGGATCTCGCGCAGCTTTTCGACGGCGGCCACGATGTCCCCGGTCAGGTACAGCCAGCGGGCGCGGATGAAGGCCACCTCAAGCTCATCGCTCTTGGTTCCTCCGACGATGGAGAACGCGAGTTCCGCACGCTCAATGGCCGACAGCGTCTCCGGCTCCACGATGCCGGATGAAAGCCGGACGGCGGCCGAGGCTTTGTTGAAGCGCGCCCACAGCTCGATGTCATTGGCGGGGGAGAGCAGCCGGGCTGCCCGCTCGTGGTGTTTCACGCCTTCCGCATAGTCATGCCGCATGAAGGCCACGTTGCCGATCACCCAGGCGACCTCGCCGGCGAGCTGGGACATGGCATGCTCATCCACTTGTTCCAGCAGGGCCTGGCAGTACTTCCAGGCCTCGTCCAGGCGCCCGCTTTCGGCGAGGGCGCCGATCAGGATGCGGTGCGCACCGATAGCCACTGTTGAGCCGCGGGGCAGGTTGACAGAGAGCTTGACAGCTTCGAGCGCGTGCTCGACAGCGACCGAGAGCTGGCCCTGGCCGTGGCACACAGCCGCGAGCATCTGGCGGGCACGCACGCCAAGGCCCACTGATTCCGTTGCCATGGGGTGTTCAAGCAGGCGTTCAATGATCTTCCGGCACTCCTGCAGGTCACCCTGCTTCATGAGGCATTCAGCCTGCATGTACGTCATATTCCACCAGGCGCTGGTGTTCTTGCCGTCGAGTGCTATCTGCGCGGCAGCCGCGGCGTGGCTGGCTGCCAGGGGATAGTCACGCAAGTCCCACGCCTGTCGGGCGTATAGTCCTGCGAGAACGTATTCAGCGTCGCTCACGGAAATGGGCTGGCTCCAAGCCTCCAGTGCCTTGGGTGCCAGCTCCAGCCTGCGAGCCAGTTCCTCGATTACTTCGGCCGTCGGTTCCCTCCGGCCAGTTTCGAGCAGCGAGATGTAGCTGGGTGAATACAGGTCCTTGCCCAGTTCGGCCTGTGTCAGTCCACGCTCAAGGCGCTCCGCCCGGAGCTTTTCTCCGAATCCGTTGCCCACGCGTTTCCTCCTTCTGGACAGCTGGGGCCGAATGCTTGACAGCCCCTGTGGAAAATATTTTACAATGTGTGTCAACAAGGACAGTGCTGGCTTTGTAACGAATCCGACTCGTATTGAGGAACTTATATGTTGAAGAAGATCGCAACCGCGGCCGCCTTGGCTGGGGCCCTGGCTTTTTCCGCGGCGGCTCCGGCCGTCCTGTCTGCAGGTTCCATCGCCGATAACTCGGGTACGTCGGTAGCTATCGGAAACTGGCCTGACCCCGCCTCCACGAAGGCGAAGAAGGACAAGAGCGCCGATACGACCTACACCACCTACATCGGCAACTGGCCCGATCCCGCATAAACAGCTTCCTCACAACAGGAGGCGATGGACAGCCCCGGAGCAGCAGCTCCGGGGCTGTCCTGTTTGTCCGCCGTGACCGGATCGCAACAAAAAAGAGGGCCTCCGCAAGGAGACCCTCTTTCCATAATGGTCGGGATGACAGGATTTGAACCTGCGACCTCTTCGTCCCGAACGAAGCGCGCTACCAAGCTGCGCTACATCCCGATCCGCTGCAAAAGCAACTTTACAAGGATAGCCGATCCCGGGCCCCGATGCGAAATCCGGCTCCGAAGGCCCGGCGCCACGCTCGGAAGCGGCCTGCCGGCCCAGGGGGTCAGACCAGCGAATCCTTCCACGCCCCGTGCAGGTCGGCGAAGCGGCCGCCGCCGCCGATGAGGTCCGCCGGGGAGCCGTCCTCCACAATCCGGCCGTCGTGCACCACCAGCACGCGGTCCGCCGTCTCAACGGTGGAAAGCCGGTGGGCGATGATCAGTGCGGTCCTGCGCGCCGCTTCCGTCCCGGCAAGAAGGCGCGCCAGCCCGGCCTGCACCAGGCGTTCGGACGGGATGTCCAGGGAGGAGGTGGCCTCGTCCAGGATCAGCACAGCAGGCCGGGCCAGGAAGGCCCTTGCGAAGCTGATCAATTGACGTTGACCCGCGGAAACCCGGCCACCGCGCTTGTTGACATCCGTGTCGTAGCCCTCAGGGAGCTGCAGGATGAACTCGTGGGCTCCCACGGTCTTTGCGGCTTCCTCAATCTCGGTGCGTGTCGCGTCCGGCCGGCCCAGGGCAATGTTGTCCGCCACGGGCCCGCTGAACAGGAAGGCTTCCTGCGTCACCATGACGATGTTCCGGCGCAGGTCCTGGGTGCCCAGGTTCCGCAGGTCGACGCCGTCCAGGGTGAGGCTTCCCGAGGTGACGTCGTAGAAGCGGGCGATCAGCTTGGCGAGCGTTGATTTTCCGGCACCGGTCTGGCCCACCAGGGCCACTGTCTGCCCAGCCGGGATGTGCAGGTTCAGGGACGGGACCACAACGGGCCCATTCCCGTAGCGGAACTCCACGTCCCGGAAGTCGATGTCGCCCCTGGCGCTGGAGAGGGGAACCGGGTCTTGGGGCGGCCGTACCGTGGGCACCTCCTCCAGGAGTCCGGAGACCTTTTCCAGGGCCGCCTGGGCGCTTTGGAACGAGTTGTAGAACATGGCCATCTGGTCCACCGGTTGGAAGAACCGCTTGGTGGACAGGATCAGCGCCAGCAGTACGCCCACGGCAAGGTCCCCGGTGAGCACCCGGAAGCCGCCGAAAAGCAGGACTACGGCCACGCACACGTTGCCGATCAGCACCAGGCCGGGCTGGAAGATGCCGTTGAGGTTGATGGACCGCACAGTGGCCTGGCGGTAATCTTCGGCGAGCCGGCCGTAGGTCTGCGAGTTTTCCCGTTCCTTCCGGAAGGCCTTCACGGCCCGGATGCCGGTCATGGTTTCCACGAAGTGCACGATCAGCCGGGCCGAGACCACCCTGGATTCGCGGAAGGCGATCTGTGAGTGCTTCTGGTACCAGCGCGCCAGGAAGAACATGGGCACCCCTGCCGCCAGGACCAGCAGGCCGCTGCGCCAGTCCAGGGCAAAGATGGTGACTGCGGTGAATGCCATGAAAAGGATTCCGGACGCCAGCGAACTGACGCCCGAATCCAGGAGTTCGCGCAGGGCCTCGAGGTCCGAGGTTTGCCTGGCAATGATCCGGCCGGAGGTGTATTTCTCGTGGAACTCCAGGCTCAGCCTTTGGGTGTGCCGGAAGACCCGGACCCGCAGGTCCAAAAGCATGGACTGGCTGAGCCGCGCGGTGAATGTGACGTACAGGGCGGTGAGTCCCGCCGTTGCGATGGCCGCGAGCAGGTAGGCGGCGCCCGTGAGGACCAGCGGGAGGTTGTCACCGGCCTGCAGGGCGGGGAGCGCGTGGTCGATGCCGAAGGCGATCAACGCTGGACCAGCCACCCGAGCAGCCTGGGAGAGGACAACCATCGCGATGGTCAGCCAGAACCGTACCCGCGCCGGCCGGATCAGCGACCCCAGCAAGGCGAGCGACCGCCGTCGTACTGCACGGCTTTCACTCCTGCTGAGGTGGGCGTTGTCCTCGTTAGCGGTGCCGAACGTTGCCGTGCTCATCGCGTCACTTCCTCTGCCTGGTCTTCCAGGGCCGACAACTCCGAATCCAGGTCCCGTGGCTCACGGTCCAGGCTGGCGATCACGTACCGGTAGTGGGGGTTCCGGGCCAGCAGTTCGGTGTGCGTCCCGACGTCGGCGATGCGGCCGTCCTCCAGCAGCGCCACGCGGTCGGCCAGCGCCACCGTGGAAGGCCGGTGGGCGGCGATCAGGGTGGTGGTGTCCTTGAGTACTTCCCGGAGGCGGGCCTCCACTAGTTCCTCGGTATGGACGTCCAGGGCGGAGAGGGGATCGTCCAGTACTAGGACCCGGGGGCGCGCGGCGATGGCCCGCGCCAGGGCAAGGCGCTGGCGCTGTCCGCCGGAAAGGCTGAGGCCTTCCTCGCCGATCAGCGTGTCCACCCCCTCCGGCAGCGAATACGCGAAGTGCGCCTGCGCGACGTCGAGGGCTTCGTCCAGGACTTCGTCGCTGCGGACGGGGGCACCGAGCAGGACGTTGTCCCGCACCGAATTGGAGAACAGCGTGGTGTCTTCGAAGGCCACGCCCACGATCCGGCGCAGTTCCTCGACGTCGAAGTCGCGCAGGTCGACGCCGTCGATGCTGATGGCACCGTCGGTCACGTCGTAGAGCCGGGGCACCAGTTGGATCAGGGCGCTCTTGCCGCTGCCCGTGATGCCCACCAGGGCCATGGTTTCGCCGGGGCGGACATCAAGGTGGATGTCCTCGAGGATCGGCGTGTCCGGCGCGTCCTCGAAGGCGAAGGTTGCGTTGTGGAAGCTGAGTGCGCCGGCCAGCTGTCCGGGTCGGCGTGGCGTGGCGGGGCCGGTGATGGTGTTGCGCGTGTCCATCACCTCGTAATGGCGGTCGACGGCGGTCTTGGCAGTGAGTGCCATGGCCAGCAGCATGCCGGAGAACTCCACGGGGGAGGCGATGACGGCTGCGGTGGCGAAGAAGGCCACCAGGGCGCCGATGCTTAGCTGGCCGCCGGCGCACAGCATGATGCCCACCACCAGCGCGGCGCCCAGTGCAAGCTCGGGCAGCAGGGTGACCACCATGGTGAAGGTGGCCTGGTGCCGGGCCTTCGCAATTTCCGTCTGCCGCAGTTCCTCGGCCTGTTCGTTGAAATTCTCCAGAGCTTCCCGGCTCCGGCCGAAGGCCTTGAGCACGCGGATTCCGTGGACGGACTCCTCCACAGTGGTGGCCAGGTCCCCGGCCTGGTCCTGGCTGCGCCGGGCAACCTTGCTGAACCGGGTTCGGAACCGGAAGCTGTTGATGGTGATCGGGATGGCGGCCGCGAGGAAGATCAGGGCCAGCTGCCAGCTCATCGCGAACATGGCAACGATGCCGATGATCACCGTCAGGGTGGTCACCACCAGCATGATGGCGCCGAACGCCATCCAGCGGCGCAGGAAGTTCAGGTCCGTCATGGCCCGGGACAGGAGTTGCCCGGATCCCCAGCGGTCGTGGAAGGAGACAGTCAGGTCCTGCAGGTGGTCATAGAGGGACACCCGCATCCTGGTTTCCACGCTGGTGGCCGGGTTGATGACGAACTGCCGGCGCAGCGCCACCAGGCCGGCCTCGGCGATGCCCAGGAGCAGGATGACGCCCGCGGACACCCAGACTGCCTCGGCTGTCCCGCCGGGCTGCAGCGCCGTGTTGACCAGGATCCGGAGGACCTGCGGGATGGTCAGGGCGACGATGCTGGCAAGGAGTGCGCAGAGAAGCCCGAGCAGCAGCCGGGGGAGGATGGGCCGCACATGGGGATAGAGCCGGCGGATTGATCTGAAAAATGGGGTCTGCTTGGCCATGCCCGCTTCTCGCGCTCTAAAACGAATGTAGTTTCCTCTGCAACTACCCTATGCCATCACGTGAGGCGGTTCACAGGGATATCGGCCAGGCTGCGGGGCTTGCCCACTTATTGCGGACTGTAATGCGGAGAACTAGCTGGGTGAGGTGAGGGTGAGCAGGACGGCCTCGGGTTTGCAGGCGATGCGCACCGGTGCGAAGCGGGAGGTGCCGATCCCGCCCGAGACGTTGACCGGCGTCGTGCTTCCATTGCTTGACCAGTCGTTGAGCCCCTTGGCCCGCCAGGTGGGCAGGTCGCAGTTTGCGACGACGGCCCCGTAGCCGGGGATGCACAACTGGCCGCCGTGCGTGTGGCCGGCCAGCAGAAGGTCGGCGCCGCTTTCCGTAAAGTGGTCCAGCACCCGCTGGTAGGGGGCGTGGATGACGGCGATCCGGAGGTGGTCGTTCGAGTCCTGGTTGACGGTTCCCCTGGGCCAGCCGGCGTACCGTTCCCGGTTCAGGTGGGGATCGTCGACGCCGGAAAAATCGAAGCGCATGCCGTTGAGCACCAGGGATTGGTGGCGGTTGGTCAGGTCCACCCAGCCGGCCATGCCGAAAGCCGAACGCAGGCGCGGCCAGTCAAGGGGGATGGGCTTCGGCTTCACCTTGGAGGGGCCCAGGAGGTAGGCGGCCGGGTTCTTGGGGCTGGGGGCGAAGTAGTCGTTGGATCCCGGAACGAAGACGCCGGGGAACTGCAGCAGCGGACGCAGGGCGTCCAGCACGGGGTCCACGGCTTTGAGGTGGCTCATGTTGTCTCCGGTGTTGACCACCAGGTCGGGCCGGAGGTCGGCCAACGACCCGAGCCAGTCGGCCTTCTTCCGCTGCCCCGGGACGAAGTGGATGTCGCTCAGGTGCAGGATGCGGAACGGGCTCCGGCCGGGAGGCAGGATAGCCAGCGTTTCTTCACGCAGGACGAACTGGTTCTTTTCCCAGAGCCCGTAACCGAAGGCAGCCATCCCCGCAGCAGCCCCTGCTCCTGCGCCGACGGCAAAGCCGCGCCCGATCGAGCGGACGCGGCTTGCCAGCGTATTGGTGTCCATCCGCGCCTAGCCGTTCCCGTTGCCGTTGCCGTTGCCGTTCTTGGTCGGCTCGGGTGCCGGCGCTGCCGGGGCCTGGGTGGCCGGCGCCGAAGGAGCCGGCGCCTGGGTTGCCTGCGTGGTGGGCCGGGTCGGGGCGGTGGTTCCGCTGACCATGTTGCTCGGCGGCGCAGGGAACGGGTTGGTGCCGTAGGCGGGGGCAATCTTCGCCATGAAGTTGGAGAACATCGGCCCTGCAATCATGTAGCCGTCGATGCCCTGGTAGAACTTCCCGTTGACGGTGATGTTCTGCCCGGCCCGGCTCTGGTTGCCCAGGGGATCACCGAACCAGGCAGCGGTCGCCAGCCCGGTGGTGTGGCCGACCACCCAGGTGGAGCCGTTGTTGTTGGACGTACCCGTCTTGGCGCCGATGGGGAAGCTGGTGCGGGTGGAGATCCTGGGTTGTATCAGGGCACCCGAACCGCGGTTCAGGACTTCCTGCAGCGCATAGTTCACACCGCGGGCGACGTCGGGCTTGATGGCATCGCGGCAGCTGCTGGACTGGGCGGGGAGCTGCTTGCCCAGGGCGTCGGTGACCGAGGTGATGGCGATCGGCTCGCAGTACTTGCCGTCGTTCGCGAAGGTGGCGAAGGCGCTGGCCATGGTCAGCGGAGCGGTCTGGGTGGAGCCCAGCAGGTTGCCCAGGGTCATCATGTTGACGCTCGGGTTCGGATCGCTGCCGTCAGCGGACGGGAGTCCGCTGTGCAGGCCCACGGCGTCCACGATCTTCTGGATGCCGCAGAAGTCCAGTTGCGCTGCGGACGCGAACGTTACCGTGTTGATGGAGTTGTAGAGGCCCTCCAGCACCGACAGCGGCTTGTACCACTGCGGCTCGGCGTTCTGAAGGTCGTCAGCGGCATCCAGGCCCTGGTTCTTCTGTGCAGTGCTGTAGGCGCCCTGTACCTTGCCGCACGTGTTGCGCCACTGGTAGCCGATGGGATAGACGCGCTGCGCGGCATTGACCACCGTGTTCATGGACTTGCCCTCGTTGAGCCACTCGGCAAACGTAAACGGCTTCATCGTGGACCCGGGCTGGAAGCCGCCGATCCCGTTGAGGTCGTTGCCGTCCTTGTCCATCTTGTCCACGTTGAAGTTCAACTGGGAGTCAAAGCCCTGGCCCGGCAGGAACGTGGTGTTCTGGGCCATGGAGATGATCTTGCCGGTGCCCGGCTGGACGGACACGATCGACGAACCCCATTTGTCCGGGTTGGCGCCGGTGGCTGCGTTGACCTGCTCCTGGGCAGCGGCCTGGGCCTTGGGATCCAGGGTGGTGGTGATGGTCAGGCCGCCACCGTAAATCAGGCGCTGGCGCTCCTTCACGTCCGCGCCGTACGCAGGGTTGTTCTCGAGCAGGTGCAGGATGTAGTCACAGAAATACGGGGCGGAGGCCGCGTAAGCGCAGCCCTGCTTGGGCTGGGTCACCTTGGGTTCCACCGGGGTGGCGACGGCGGCGTCGTGTTCTTCCTGGGTGATCTTGCCCTGGTTCAGCATCAGGCCCAGCACCAGGTCGCGGCGCTGCTTGGACTTTTCAGGGTTGGTGATCGGGTCAAAGGCGGAGGGGCTGTTGACCAGGCCGGCCAGCAGGGCCGCCTGCGGCAGGGTCAGGTCTTTTGCGGTGGTGCTGAAGAAGTAGCGGGAGGCCGCCTCGATGCCGTAGGCGTCGCGGTTGAAGAAGACGATGTTGAGGTAACCCTCGAGGATCTGGTCCTTGCTGAATTCCTTCTCCAGCGCGATGGCCAGCTTCATCTCGCGCAGCTTGTCGCCCACGCCCTTGTTGACGCCGTTGAGCTTGATCTGGTCCTCTTCGCCGGCGGCGGCCAGGTTGGCGTTGAGGACGTTGTTCACGTACTGCTGGGTGATGGTGGACGCGCCCTGTTTGTTGCCGCGCGCGGTGCTGACCAGGGCGCGGAGGATGCCCGTGGTGTCCACGCCGCCGTGCTCGTAGAACCTGCTGTCCTCCACGGCGATGATGGCGTTCTTCATGTTCGGGGAAATCTGGTCCAGGGCAACCTTGGTGCGGTTTTCCGTGTAGACGCTGGCGATCTCGCTTCCGTCCGCGGCCAGGATCCGCGTGGTCTGGCTGGGGGGATCGACCTTCAGTTCCGCCGGAAGGGCGTCGAAGAACTGGATGGAACCACTCGCTGCGCTGCCGGAGACGGCCGCGGCCGGGACCAGCAGGCCCGCCACCAGGACACCGCAAACAGCACTCACACCAAGGAAAACAAGGATCTTACCCAGCGTGGTGGCAGTGTCGAATAAGGGGTTCTTGCGAGAGGCCATGTTTTCCACTTTACCGGCAAGGACTAGTCTTTCTTTCATGACCAAATGGGAGTATGCGACGATTCCGCTCATTATTCACGCCACAAAGCAGATCCTGGACCAGTGGGGAGAGGACGGCTGGGAGCTCGTCCAAGTAGTCCCGGGACCCGACGGCAACGGCCTTGTCGCCTACCTCAAGAGGGAGAAGCAGTAGCATGAGCACCCCCGCAGAAGCCCAGTCCAGCGCCGCCACGGCGCCCGCATCCGCCGTCGAGCAGCGCCTGGCGGAACTGGGAATCACCCTTCCCGAAGTTGCTGCCCCGGTTGCCTCCTACGTCCCTGCCGTGGTCTCCGGCAGCCACGTCTACACGTCCGGCCAGCTGCCCTTTATTAACGGCAAACTCGAAGCTACCGGCAAGGTTTCGGCCGGCACCGAAGGCTTCGCCGACGAGCCCACCGTTTCCCCGGAAGACGCCCAGAAGTACGCCGCCGTCTGCGCGGTGAATGCGCTGGCCGCAGTGAAGAGCGTCATCGGAGACCTTGACCGCATCACCCGCATCGTCAAGGTGGTGGGATTCGTCGCCTCGGATCCGTCATTCACCGGCCAGCCCGCCGTGGTCAACGGCGCCTCGGAACTGCTGGGCCGCGTCCTGGGTGACGCTGGCCAGCACGCACGCTCCGCCGTCGGCGTTGCCGTTCTTCCGCTCGACTCTCCCGTAGAGGTCGAGCTGATCGCCGAATTCAGCTAGGACCGGACACCTCCCTTGCCTCACCTCGCACGACGCCTTTTTGCACTTCCCCAGGATCTTGAAGGGGCAGCGCAGAGCTGGCTCGAACACGGCGAGCGGACCCCCCGGGCCGCGCGCTATGCCTCATCAGTAGTCCTCCTGCGTGATTCACCCACCGGCCTGGAGACGTGGCTGGGCTACCGGCCCGGCTCCTCGCCGCTCGGTGTCCTTGCCTTCCCCGGCGGTTCGCTCGACGCGGCCGACGACGAAGCCATGGGATGGCTGGGCCCGTCACCGCAGCATTGGGCTGAGCAGATGGGAACGGACGACGTCGGGCTGGCGCGCCGCCACGTGGTGGGCGCCATCCGGGAGCTCTTCGAGGAGACCGGCGTGCTGCTGGCCGGCCCGGACATGTCCAGCACGGTCGAGGCGACCTCCACCTCCGAATGGATGCGGGCGCGCGTAGCGGTCGCCGACCAGGAGAAGACGCTTGCCCAGGTGCTGGGCAAGCGCGGACTGTCCCTGCGCACCGACCTGCTCAAATCCCTGGTCAACTGGCGCAGCCCGGACTTCGCGCACCGCCGGTTCGACACCCGCTACTTTGCCGCAACCCTTCCCATGGGCCAGGAACCTTCGCTGCTCGAAGGCAAAGGCGTCTGGGGCCGCTGGGTGAATGCGGGGCAAGTTGTCCGGGAACGGGACACCACCGCCCTTGGCGACGAAGCCGGCCAGGAAAACACCGTGGGCCGCACCCTGGGCGAGCTGCTGGTTCCAGGCTCCGAGATCATGCTGGAAAAGATGGCGGCGGCAAACGGCTGCATCGCCTACCTGAGCTACAAACGCAAACCCCACGTCTACCAGCCCAGCCTGGTCGAAGAGGACGGCAAGCTCCTGCTCGAGGTCGAGGCCGCGAAGACTGTCGCGGGAGACCCCCAGCGGGAACGCTGACGCTTCAACAGCGCAGTACCATCGACAACAAAGCAACACCGGGAGCAAGGGGGCGCCTTTGCGCGCAACGGTCAAGGACGTAGCGCGCCTCGCCGGGGTATCACCCAAGACGGTCTCGAACGTCATGAACGGCATCGTTCCCGTCAGCGGTCCCACGCGGCTCAGGGTGGAGCAGGCCATGGCGGAACTGGACTACGTCCCCAACCTCTCTGCCCGCGGACTGCGCAACGGCAGGTCAGGGGTCATCGCCCTCGCGCTGCCGGACCTGGGCACGCCGTACTCCGCTGAGATCGCCCACAACGTGGTCGAAGTGGCCCATGAGCAGGGGTGGAGCGTGCAGATCGAGGAGACAGGGTCCGATCCCACCCGTGAATACGAGCTGATGTCACGGGCCCGGTCCAACCTGATCGACGGGCTCATCCTCAACCCGGTGGTGCTGGACCAGAGTGCCGTCAGGGTGGGTGTTTCACTCCCTCCCGTGGTCCTGCTGGGGGAAGTCTCCCAGAAGCTGGCTGACCGGGTGTGGGTGGACAGCGTCGCCGCTGCACGGGACATGACACTGGCCCTTGCCAGGACCGGCAGGCGGCGGATCGCTGTGCTGGGAGCCGCCGGAGGCCGTGGCTCCGCCGCGGCTGCCCTGCGCACCCGCGGCTACCAGGCTGCGCTGCAACAACTGGATATTGACTTCGATGCCTCGCTGGTCATCCCGTGCGAAAAGTGGAGCCCGGATTCGGCAGCAAGGGCACTGTCCGCTTATCTTGACTCGCATCCGGTCCCCGAGGCCTTGTTCTGCTTCACCGACTCCATCGCAATGGGTGCATTGAGCGTGTTGTGGAAGCGGGGTATCCGGGTTCCCGATGACATAACCGTGGCCGGATTCGACGATATTGCCGACGCGAAGTACGCGGTGCCGTCACTGACAACCGTTTCCTTTGACAAGCGGCAGGTAGCCAGTGAAGCCCTGCGCCTCCTTACCGAACGGATGGGGGACCGTGAGGGGCCGCAGCAGGTCGTAGCCATCGACTACGTGATCGTGGAACGCGAGAGCACGTCGGCCTAGGCTCCGGCGGACCCCGCCGCGTCCTTCCCGACGGCTCTAACCGAGACTGTTGCCCCAGTTTGGGAACGCTAACAAATTTTCGTTGCAACGGCTATTACATCGATGTAACGTGAGGCCTGCGTCACACTAAGGCCTGCCGGTGATGCGATGAGGGACATCCGGCAGGAACGCCTTGTGGCACGGAAATGACTTTCAGCGGACCCATCCAAAGGAGTGACGGGTGAAGCAGTTTGATTTTTTCGAAGGCAGGGAGCTGTCCAGGCGCCGGCTACTGTCTGGAACCGCAGCAATAGGAAGCCTGTTCGCCGCAGCAGCCCTGTCCGGGTGCGGCGGGAACGCCTCCGCCGCGGCTCCCCGGGACATCCAGTTCTGGCATCTCTTGTCCGGCGGCGACGGCACAAAGATGCAGGCGCTGATCAGTAAGGTGAATGCGACCAACCCGGCCTTCAAGGTGCATCCGACGGTCCTGGCGTGGGGGCCGCCCTACTACACCAAGCTGGCGATGGCATCGGCCGGCGGCCGCCCGCCGCAGTTGGCCATCATGCACGCCAGCAGGGTTCCCGGCTATGCGCCCGGGGGCCTGATCGACCCCTGGGACCTGGATCTGCTGTCCGAATTCGGCGTCACGGCCCAGAGCTTCGCACCGAGGATCTGGGACAAGAGCCACCACAACGGCAAAGTCTTTTCCATCGCATTGGATTCACATCCTTTTGTCATGTTCTACAACCGGGACGTGGCGGGGAAGGCGGGGCTCCTTGGGAGCAATGGACAGCTGCAGGAAGTCAAGTCCCCGCAGGAGTTCATCGCTATGGCCAGGGAAATGCAGAAGGTGACCCAGGCCCGCGGCTTGTCCTTTGGATACCTAGGCAGCGGCTCACAGATGTGGCGCCTTTTTTACACCCTCTATAAGCAACACGGGGCGGACATGGAGCTGACCCCCGGCAAGCCGATGGTTGCCGACAACGAGGCCGCGGTGGAGTGTCTGGAATTCATGGCATCGCTCTTCGATGACACCGTCGCGGCACAGAGCGGGGATATCAACACCGGTATCGCAGAGTTTGCCAGTGGAGGTTCAGGCATGCTTTTTAGCGGCGTGTGGGAGCTTCCCACCTTCAAGAAGGCGAACCTCCCCGTTGACGCCGCAACAATTCCAACGCTTTTCGGAACCCCGGCGGCCTACGCGGACTCACATTCGTTCGTGCTGCCGCGGCAGTTGAATGCCGACGACGAAAAGCGGCGCGATGTCCACAAGTTCGTGAGCGATGTCCTCAAGAGTTCGTTGTCCTGGGCGGAGGCAGGGCACATCCCCGCCTACCAGCCTGTTGTGCAGTCGCAGGCCTACCAGGAACTCACACCCCAGATCCACTACGCGAATGCCGCGGACATCATCGCCTACGACCCGGAAGCCTGGTTCAGCGGATCGGGCTCGGACTGGCAGAGCTACTTCGCAGAGACGGTGCAGAACGTGCTCCTTGGCCGGGACAAGGCGACAGACGGCTGGAATGCCTTCGTCCGCCGCACCAACACCCTCCTCTCCCGTCCCAACCCGGTTTGAACCGCCAAGCGACATAGGAGTCCAAATGAGTTCCATAGCAACATCACACGACAGCGAGGGGCAGGCAGGTTCGTTGCCCGGGGTGCCCCGCCGGAATGTGTCCAACAGCGCGGGGCCAGGATCCGCGCGGTCCCGTTCCCAGGTGGGCAGGGACAACCTCAATGGGTGGGCGTTCGCCGCGCCGTTCCTGGCATTTTTCCTGGTCTTCCTGGTGTGGCCGCTCCTTTACGGGCTGTACATGAGCATGACCGGCAAGTCACTCACCGGCGCCAACGACAGCTTCATCGGCTTCGCCAACTATGCGGACGCCCTCGCCGATTCCGACATGTGGCGTTCGCTGGGCAACACCCTCTACTTCACCGTCATCAGCACCGTCCCGCTGGTGGTCGTCGCCCTGGTCATGGCGGCACTGGTTAATGTCGGGCTGCCGGCGCAATGGCTGTGGCGGCTTTCCTACTTCGCGCCATACCTGCTGGCTTCCACCGTCGTGTCCCTGTTCTTTACGTGGATGTACAACCCGCAGTTGGGCCTGATCAATGACTCCCTGGCCAAAATCGGCCTGCCGAAGGTGGCCTGGCTGAACGACCCCGGGGTGGCTATGTGGGCAATCGTGATCGCCACCCTGTGGTGGACGGTGGGTTTCAACTTCCTCCTCTACCTGGCGGCCATGCAGAACATCCCCGCCCAGCATTACGAGGCGGCGTCACTGGACGGTGCCGGCGCGTGGCGGCAGTTCTTCTCCATCACCTTGCCGCAACTGGCTCCCACCACCGTGATGATCGTGCTGCTCCAGATCCTGGCCTCGCTGAAGATCTTCGACCAGGTCTACCAAATGACAGCAGGAGGTCCCGGTGGCGCCACCAGGCCCGTGGTGCAGTACATCTTCGAAACCGGCTTCACCGGATACCGCCTGGGCTACTCCGCGGCCATCTCCTACATCTTCTTCGGACTGATCGTGGCTGTCTCGGTCATCCAGTTCCTCGTCACCCGTCGCAGGAGTGCATAGCCATGGCAACAGAAACCCTTGCCCGCCCCGTCACCTCCACTCCCACCTCTTCTGCTGGCCGGAAGGCCGGCCGCAGGATGACCCCGGGTCGGACCGCCGTCCTTGTGGTCGCCGCGCTCCTGGCCGTCCTCTGGCTGGTGCCCTTCGCCTGGGCAACCGTCACGGCGTTCAAGAGCGAGACGGAAGCTGCCTCGCGAAAGATCAGCTGGATCCCGCCGTCGGGCTTCACCGCTGACGCGTTCATCAAGGTATTCCAGGACGGCAACATCCCGCTCTGGACCTGGAATTCCCTGTACACCTCGGCGGCCATCACCGTCATCACGCTGGTCACTTCCGCACTGGTGGCCTACGCCCTGTCCCGCATCGACTTCCGGGGCAAGAAAGTCCTGATGACGGTGATCATCGCCTCCATCATCATTCCGCCGCCGGTGCTGATCATTCCGCTGTTCTACCAAATGGTGGCGCTGCACATGATCGACACCTCGTGGGCAATCATCCTGCCGCAGGTCATCCACCCCGCCATGGTGTTCGTCCTCAAGAAATTCTTCGACCAGATCCCGCGCGAACTCGAGGAGGCCGCCGTCATGGATGGTGCCAGCCGCATGCGGATCTTCCTGCAGGTGGTCCTGCCGCTGTCCCGCCCCATCATGGCCGCGGTTGCCATCTTCGTGTTCATCGGCGCCTGGAACAACTTCCTCTGGCCCTTCATCGCAACCAACGACGGATCCATCCTGACCCTCCCCGTGGGACTTCAGACCATCAAGAGCGCCTACGGCATCCAGTACGCGCAAAACATGGCATCTGCCCTGCTCGCCGCCCTGCCCCTGATCCTGGTCTTCCTGTTCTTCCAACGCCAGATCATCAAGGGCGTCGCGACGACGGGACTCGCCGGCACCTGAGGCCCCCTTCGCTTCCCGCCACGTACCAGTAGTACAACCAAGGAGATAGTTGACATGTCCCGCGCCAGAATTACCGTCGACCGCGACTTCACCAGCGGCGAAGTGCCGCGCCGGCTCTTCGGCTCCTTCGTGGAGCACATGGGCCGCTGCGTCTACACCGGCATTTACGAGCCTGGCCACCCTGAGGCCGATGACAAGGGCTTCCGCCAGGACGTCCTCAAGCTCGTCAAGGAGCTTGGAGCCACCGTCATCCGCTACCCCGGCGGGAACTTCGTTTCCGGGTACAACTGGGAGGACGGCATCGGGCCCCGGGAGGACCGGCCACGGCGGCTCGACGGCGCCTGGCACACCGTGGAAACCAATGCCTTCGGCCTCCACGAGTTTGTGGACTGGTCCCGCCAGGCGGGCACCGAGATCATGGAAGCGATCAACCTCGGAACCCGCGGGGTGGACGCCGCACGCGCCATCGTGGAGTACGCCAACCACCCGGGCGGCACCAGGCTCTCGGACCTGCGTGCAAAGAACGGCCACAAGGACCCGTTCAACATCAAGCTGTGGTGCCTGGGCAATGAGATGGATGGCCCGTGGCAGATCGGCCACAAGACTGCCGAAGAGTACGGCAGGCTTGCCCAGGAGGCGGCCAAGGCCATGCGTTACGTGGACCCTGACATCGAGCTGGTGGCCTGCGGAAGTTCCAATTCGCGCATGCCCACATTCGGCGACTGGGAGCAGACTGTCCTGACCCACACCTACAACGAGGTGGACTACGTCTCACTGCACGCCTACTACCACGAATACGATGGCGACGCGGGCAGCTTCCTCGCAAGCGCAGTGGATACCGATTACTTCATCGAATCAGTCATCGCCACTGCCGACGCCGTCCGCGCCAAAGGCAAGCACAAGAAGCACATCAACCTCTCCTTCGACGAATGGAACGTCTGGTACCAGCGCGGCCGGGACACCGAGGACCAGCTGCGGAACGTCGCCAAGGCGGGCTGGCGCGAGCACCCGCGACTCATCGAGGACAAGTACAACGTCACTGATGCGGTGGTGGTGGGGACCCTGCTGAACTCGCTGCTGCGCCACGGAGACAGGGTCAAGATCGCCAACCAGGCGCAGCTGGTCAACGTCATCGCCCCCATCTTCAGCGAGGAGAATGGACCGGCCTGGCGGCAAACCATCTTCCACCCCTTCTCCCGAATGGCGGAACTGGCGCAGGGCCAAATCTTGCGGTTGTCCGTTGACTCGGACAAGTACGAAAATGCGCGCTTCGGCGGCACCGACCTCGTGGATGTCAGCGCCACTTGGAACGAGGAGACGGGACGCGTGGCCCTGTTCCTTGCCAACCGCGGCCTGGAGGATGCCGCCGACGTGGAGGTTGCCCTGCGCGGCTTTGACGCCCGGCGCGTGGTCCGGGCGGAAGTCCTGGAAATTCCCGACGGCGGGGACCGCTTCAGCGTCAACAGCCAGCAGAGCCCGGACCGGGTAGGCCTGAAGCCGCTGGAGGGAGCGAAGGCGAGCGGGTCCGAGCTGCGGCTCAGCCTGCCTGCCCTGTCGTGGGCCGTCGTCGAACTGGACGTGGTGAAGAACTGATCCTGGCCAGGGCAAACAAAAAGGCCGCCCCTCGGGGCGGCCTTTTTGTTGGGGTTTAGCGGGAGCGCTGGCGGAGGCGCTGCATGTCCAGGATGACCACGGCGCGGGCTTCCAAGCGGAGCCAGCCGCGCTGCACGAACTCGGCCAGGGCCTTGTTGACGGTCTCGCGGGACGCGCCCACCAGCTGGGCGAGTTCCTCCTGGGTGAGTTCGTGTGCCACCAGGACGCCGTCGGTGGCCGGGCGGCCGAAACGGTCGGCCAGGTCCAGCAGCGCCTTGGCTACGCGGCCCGGAACGTCGGAGAAGACCAGGTCGGAGAGGGAATCGTTGGTGCGGCGCAGGCGGCGGGCCAGGGCCTGCAGCAGCTGGGCCGAGACCTCGGGACGGGTGCGCAGGAGGGTGTTCAGGCTCTCGTTCTTGAGCCCGGCCAACCGGGTCTCCGACACCGCGGTGGCGGTGGCGGTGCGTGGGCTGGGGTCGAACAGGGCCATCTCGCCGAAGAGCTCGCCCGGGCCAAGGATGGCAAGGAGGGACTCGCGGCCATCGGGGGAGGTGCGGCCGAGCTTCACCTTGCCGGAGACAATGAAGTAGAGCTGGTCGCCCTGGTCGCCCTCGCGGAACACCGACGCGCCACGGGAAAGGTCCACCTCGGTCAGCTCGTCCGTCAGCAGACGGAATGCGTCGTCGTCGAGCGTGGCGAAAAGGGGTGCTCGGCGCAGTACCTCGATGTCCATGAAATCTCCTGAGTAAAAGTATCGGCTGTGGCGCTTGTGCCATTGTTTCAGAATTTTCAAGGTTCTGTGACGAACTTGGCAGCCGAAACACCTGAAGAAAGCTGGATGAAGGGCCGCCGGAGGGGACGGAGGGAGCCCAGGGGACTGCCAGTGAGCGCCGATAGAATGGGGGTTCAACTGTTAATAAGGAGCCTTTGTGGTCGGCTTGACTGTCCTGGACATTGTCCTGATCCTGGCGCTGCTGTCATACCTGGTCTACGGCCTCCGCAATGGGTTCCTGGTCACCGTGGGCGGGCTCGTGGGCTTTGCCGCGGGTGCTGTCGCAGCCTTCTTCGCCGTTCCCCTGGTCAGCGGCTTCGTGGAGGATTCCGGCTGGAGGCTGACCGCCATCATCGCGGCCGCCGTCGTCCTGATGGCGCTGGGACATGGCCTGGGCACCATGGTGGGGCGGCAGCTGCGCGGGGTAGTGCGCATCCGGCCTCTGCGGGCAGTGGACCGCCTGGTGGGCGGGGCGCTGAACCTGGTGGTCTCCGCGCTGGTGATGTCCATGCTCGCGTTCAGCATCAGCTCCCTGGGTGTGCCCGTCATCTCGCAGCAGCTGGCAGAGTCCAGGGTGATCCGCTTCATTGACGGGCTGACTCCCACCCCCGTCAAGGCCACTATGGCTGAACTCCGCTCCACCGTGATTGGCAACGGGATCCCCACCCTGATCGAAGGCCTGGACCAGGGCCAGAGGGTGCAGGTGCCCAACACGAGCACCAATACGCCGGCCCTGAACAAGGCGGCGCAGTCCGTCCTGAGGATCGCGGGCACCGCGTACGAATGCGGCCAGAACCAGACCGGCACCGGGTTCGTGGTGTCCGAGGACAGGGTGGTCACCAACGCGCACGTCGTCGCCGGGGTTTCACAGCCCGTGGTGGAGATGCCCGACGGCGGGGCGATGCCCGGGCGCGTCGTCTACTTCGACACCCGGCACGATCTCGCGGTCCTGGCGGTGGACAACCTGCCGTCGCAGCCGTTGCCCCTGAGTTCCGACCTCCCCGGCGGCAGCCAGGCCGCGTTCGCCGGCTACCCGCACGGCGGCCCCTTCCAGTCCAAGCCGGCCACGGTGCAGGACATCGCCACAGTCCTGGTTCCGGACATCTACGGCAACAGCCCGGCACCGGAGGACATCTACCGGCTGGCGGGCGATGTCCAGCCGGGGAATTCCGGCGGCCCGCTGCTGACCCCTGAGGGCCAGGTGGCGGGGGTGATCTTCGCCAAGGCCACCTCCGACGCCGAAGTGGGGTTTGCCATCACCATGAACGACCTGAACCCGGTCGCGGAGCAGGCCCCCGCGTTGTCCGCAGCGGTCTCCTCCGGGCAATGCATCCAGAAGTAGCTGCCTAGAGGACGTCGGCCAGGTAGTCGATGGCCAGCCGGTACCCGGTGACCCCTGCTCCCACGATCACTGCCGCGCACACCGGGGACAGGTAGGAGTGGTGGCGGAATTCCTCGCGCTGGTGGACGTTGGTGATGTGCACCTCGACGGCGGGGAGCTGCACGGCGGCGAGGGCGTCACGCAGAGCCGCGGAAGTGTGCGTGAAGGCACCGGCGTTGATAACGATTCCCGCGGCGTTTTCCCGGGCGGCGTGGATGGCGTCCAGGAGGACGCCCTCGTGGTTGGACTGGACGCATTCCACCACGAAGCCGTGTTTCTCCGCGGCGGAAGCGGCGAGCTGTTCAACGTCGGCGAGGGTTGAGGTGCCGTACTTTTCCGGTTCGCGGGTCCCCAGGAGGTTCAGGTTGGGGCCGTTGATCACGAGGATGGTGCCGCGGCCGGCTTCGACGGCGGAGGAGGCTTCAGTCATGCCTGCAAATCTATCGGGTGCCCGGGCCGGCCGCGCATTCTTACGCAGCGGTGCGTGATGCCTTCGCCAGGTGTTTGGTCCCCATTGGCGTTGGTTGCTGGTCCGGGCTCGTCAGGCGCACCCCGGGGCCATGTCCTAATTCTTGTAGCCGTTCGGGTTGTTTTTCTGCCAGCGCCAGTGGTCCTCGCACATTTGGTCGACGGTTTTGGTGGTGGACCAGCCAAGGTCGGCGAGGGCTGAGGCGGCGTCTGCCCAGAACGCCGGAAGGTCCCCGGCGCGGCGGTCGGTGATCTCGTAGGGGATT
>NZ_JBYQFR010000027.1:0-7946 GCF_058266945.1 Arthrobacter sp. E70
GCTTACCCACTGACTTTCACCTTGTCAAACGGGCCACCGCGAACTTCCTCAGCGTAGTGCTTGGGGTTTCGGTTTCCGTCTGACTTCGTGGATCAGCGCGGAAATAAACTCTACCACCACTCTTCCGGGATGGCCAATCCAGGCCAGTGGGCTCCTCCCGGGGTCGTCTTCAGGGCAGGAAAAAGCCCGAGATCACGGGGATCCCGGGCCTTCTACTGCCCTGCCGGCCTGGGGGTTTCCAGCCTGCCGTCAGCTTCCTGCCGATGCTCCCGGCTTGAAGTAGGAAGCTCCCAGCGGGGGAAGCGTAACGGTCAGCGTTGCCGGCTGCCCGTCCTGCCCTTCACCAGTAGCCTTCAGTTCGCCCGCATTGAGGACGCCGGACCCGCCATAGGTGGTGTGGTCCGTGTTGAGGACCTCCGTCCAAACACCGGAAACCGGCACTCCCAGGGTGTAGCCCACGTGCGGGGCGCCCGAGAAGTTGATGGCGCAGACAATCGGATTGCCCTCGGCGTCCCAGCGGATGAATGAGAGGACATTCCTGTCCGCGTCTCCCCCATTGATCCACTGGAAACCTGCCGGAACGTTGTCCTGCGTGTAGAGGGCGGGGGTGGACTTGTACAGCTCGTTGAGGTCCTTGGTCAGCAACTGCAGCCCCTTGTGAGCGGGGATATCCGCGAGCCACCAGTCGAGGCCGTGCTGCTCGGACCACTCGGCTTCCTGCCCGAACTCGGTGCCCATGAAAATGAGCTGCTTGCCTGGGTGCGCCCACTGGTAGGCAAGGAAAGCGCGGAGGTTTGCCAGCTGCTGCCAGCGGTCACCGGGCATCTTGCGGAGCATGGAGCCCTTGCCGTGGACCACCTCATCGTGGCTGATGGGCAGCAGGAAGTTCTCCGTGAACGCGTACACCAGGGAGAACGTCACGGTGCCATGGTGCCATTTGCGGTTGACCGGATCCTCGGAGGCGTACTTGAGGGAGTCATGCATCCAGCCCATGTTCCATTTCAGGCCGAAGCCCAGTCCGCCGTGGCTGGTGGGGGCAGTGACACCGGGGAATGCGGTGGATTCCTCCGCGATCATGACAGCACCGGGATGCGTCTTGTAAACGGTGGCGTTGACTTCCTGGAGGAAGGAAATGGCTTCAAGGTTTTCCCTGCCGCCGAAGCGGTTGGGCCGCCACTGGCCCTCCTGGCGCGAGTAGTCGAGGTAAAGCATGGACGCCACCGCGTCGACCCGAAGGCCGTCGATGTGGAACTCGTCCAGCCAGTACAGCGCGTTGGCCACCAGGAAGTTCCGGACCTCGGTGCGGCCGAAGTCGAAGATCAGGGTGCCCCAGTCGGGGTGCTCGCCGAGCGCCGGATCGGCGTGCTCGTAGAGGGCCTCGCCGTCGAACTTCGCCAGCGCCCACGAGTCCTTCGGGAAGTGTGCAGGAACCCAGTCCAGCAGGACGCCGATCCCGGCCTGGTGGAGCGTGTCCACCAGGTAGCGGAACTCGTCGGGGTGGCCGAACCGCGAAGTGGGCGCGTAATAGGACGTGACCTGGTAACCCCAGGAGCCGCCGAACGGGTGCTCTGCCACCGGCATGAATTCCACGTGGGTGAAGCCAAGCCACTTCACGTACTCCACCAATTCCTTGGCGAGTTCACGGTAGCCCAGCCCCAGCCGCCAGGACCCCAGGTGCACCTCGTAGACGCTCATGGCGGAGTTGTGCGGGTCCCGCTTGGCCCGGGCCTGCATCCATTCGTCGTCCTTGAACGCGTAGGAGCGTTCCACCACGCGGGACGCGGTCAGCGGCGGCACCTCGGTGTTGAATGCCAAGGGGTCGGCCTTCTCCACCCAGTACCCGCCCTTGGTCAGGATCTCGAATTTGTAGCACGCCCCTGCCACGACACCCGGAAGGAAGACTTCCCAGACACCGGACGAACCGAGTGAGCGGAGCGAGTGTTCGCGCCCGTCCCAGGCGTTGAAGTCGCCCTTGACCCGGACGGCCTGCGCGTTCGGCGCCCAGACAGCGAACGAGACCCCGTCCACGTCCCCCATCGAGGACTTGTAATGCTGGACGTGGGCGCCCAGCACCTCCCACAATTTTTCGTGCCGACCCTCACTGATCAGGTGCAGGTCCACCTCGCCCACGGTGGGCAGGTAGCGGTAGGGCTCGTCCACCGTGACCGGTTCCTTGCCAGGGTAGGTGACGGCAAGCCGGTAGTCCGGGACATGGCCCTGCTGCAACGGTTCAAGGACTGCCACCCACACGCCGTGCGCCTCGTGCTGCATGGGAACTTCGCCACCTGCGGTGACGACGGTGACCGCGTCAGCGAGGTGCTTCACGGTGCGGATGGTGACATGTCCGTAGTCATCGAGGTGCGCGCCCAGGACTGAGTGGGGGGCATGGTGTTCGCCGTTTGCGATCCTGCCCAGGGTGCCTTCATCCACGTGCAGCGGCACCCCCGGGCGGTCAGTTCGTGCTGAGCCTGTCATTTCGTTACCTTCCGATGCTGCACCGGCCTGATCGCCGGCGCCGTTACCGCTCAGGAGCCGCCTGGAGGCGTTCACTGGAATCGCCAGCCAGTCGGGCCTGTTACGCATTTCATAAACAACTTCGTACAGCGCCTTGTCCAGCCACAATGCCACAAACAGGGGGGAGGACCGGTCAACCGTACCCGGAATGACCCCCGAATAACCGGCAAGGAACGCGTCGGCACAATCGTCAACCCAGGAATCCGGGACCTGCGCCCCCTCCTGCTCGCGCTGGGCCGCTCCGGCTGCATAGTCGAATGAGCGAAGCATGCCCACGACGTCCCGCAGCGGAACGTCCGGAACATTCCTTTCCGCAATGGGCCGCAGCGGCTCACCCTCGAAATCGAGGATTGCCCAACGGGACTGGTCGCCCGCCTGCCCCGTGACCTGGAGGATCTGCCCGAGGTGGAGGTCGCCGTGGATTCGCTGGAGGGGGCCTGCCGGGGCGTCGTCGAGGCCGTCCAAGAGGGCGTCCAGCGCCTGGTCATAGGGCCCGACGGCGGTGCGGGCTTCCGCCCATGCGCTGCGGACCCGCTGGGCAACAGCCTGCCCCACAGACGTTCCAGTTTCAGTCCCGTCCGACTGCCCCAGGGTCTCCGCGAGCCGGCGGTGAACGGTGGCGGTGGCTGCACCCAGCGCTCTTGCCTCCGAGGTGAAGTCAGTTCCCGACCGGGCGGCATCGACGGCGAGCCGCCAAGCGTCGCGGCCCCCGACAAGGAATTCGTGGGCCACCGCCAATTCGCCCCGGACGGGCTTGGTGCCCTGGCCGTTGCCGGCCTTGGCCAGCCACTCGCCCCGAACCCAGCCGAGAGTAGCCGGTACTTCAGCGGTGCCCGCCTTGGTCAGCGCTGCCCCAACTTCGATTTCGGGGTTTGTGCCGTCTGAAAGCACGCGGAAGAACTTCACCATCGCCGCCGACTCGCCGTCGTCAACAATGACGGAACTGTTCGACTGCTCACCGCTCAGGACCTTCACCACGCCCTTGGCTGTGGGCAGGCGGTAGGGTCCCTCTACGCGGTACCCCCTGGCACTTCCGTTCGGCGCCTTTTCCTCCTGCCGGATGAGCTCCAGCCACGCGCCCACGAAGTCGGGGTCGTGCACCGCGTCGTAAACCCAGGGGCGGGACGGATCTGTTCCCGCGGCTTCCCCGACCAGCGCGCGCTCCATGCCACCCGCGGGTGCCGGGCGGAAGCTGAGGGGGACCTGGACCACCGCAGTCCGCGTGCCGCCGTCGGACGCCTCCGTGGTGACGTTCAGCAGGAAGACTGCCAGTGCGGCGTGGCCGGTGGGATCTTCCAGTCCCAGGCTGCCTGCCTGGGACATGTGGAAGTCGGGAGACTTGACGGGGAACCACCGCTGCCGGGGCAGCCATTCCTTGAGCAGCGCGGTCAGGGCGGGAGTGAGGATTGGCTGGTTCATCTCAGTTCTCTATCGACAGGATGGGCATGGCCTGGGTGTAGGGCGAGGACGGGTTGGACGCGGCGGACCTGACGCGGAGCCAGAAGAAGTCGTGGCTTCCCAGCGTCAGGGTCAGGCTCCCGTCGTCATTGATACCGGGGAACGGCTGGCCGCCGAAAACGTCCCGCAGGCCGCGCCCGGCGTAGTCGGGGACGCGCAGCCTGGCAGCGACGGGGTGCTGGGAGAGGTTGAAGGCGCAGAGGACGCTTTCGCCGGCGGCACCGGCAGGGTTGTTGTCCGGAAGCTCGCGGAGGTACGCCAGCACGGCATCGTGGTCAGCTTCGACGTGTTTGAACCCACCCAGGCCGAACGCAGGGTGGTTCTTGCGAACGCTGAGGATCTGCCGGGTCCAGCGCAGCAGCGACCCCGAGTGGGCAGCCTCGGCTTCCACGTTGGCCATGCTGTAGTTGTACACCAGCGACTGGATGGGCGGCAGGTAAAGCTTGCCGGGGTCGGCGTTCGAGAAGCCAGCGTTCCGGTCCGGGTTCCACTGCATGGGCGTACGGACGGCGTCGCGGTCTTCAAGCCAGATGTTGTCTCCCATACCGATCTCGTCCCCGTAATACAGGAACGGGCTGCCCGGAAGCGAGAGGAGCAGGGCGTTGATCAGTTCGATCTCAGCCCGGGAGTTGTCCAGCAGCGGGGCCAGGCGGCGCCGGATACCGATGTTCGCACGCATGCGAGGGTCCGGCGCGTACCAGCCGAGCATCGCTGCACGTTCATCGGCTGTGACCATTTCGAGGGTCAGCTCGTCATGGTTGCGCAGGAACGTGCCCCACTGCGCGCCCTCAGGGATATCCGGGGTGTCGCGCATGGTCTCGATGATGGGCGCGGCCTTCTGGTCCCGGAGCGCGTAGTACAGGCGCGGCATGATCGGGAAGTGGAACGCCATGTGGCATTCGGGTTCATCCTCGGTGCCGAAGTACTCCACCACCTCGTTGGGCGGCTGGTTGGCTTCGGCGATGATGACCCGGCCCGGATAGCTTTCGTCCACCATGGCGCGCAGTTGGCGGAGGAACTCGTGGGTGGCCGGAAGGTTTTCGCAGTTGGTGCCCTCCTCCTCGTAGAGGTAGGGAATGGCATCTGCCCGGAACCCATCGATGCCTTGGTCCAGCCAGAACCGGACCACGTCGAAGAGCGCCTCGATGACCTTGGGGTTTTCGAAGTTCAGGTCAGGCTGGTGGCTGAAGAACCGGTGCCAGAAGAACTGGCGGCGGATGGGATCGAAGGTCCAGTTCGATTCCTCCGTGTCCACGAAGATGATGCGGGCGTCCTGGTATTTCTCGTCGGTGTCGCTCCAGACGTAGAAGTCACCGAAGGGCCCGTCCGGGTCCTTCCGGGATTCCTGGAACCAGGGGTGCTGGTCGGAGGTGTGGTTCAGCGGCAGGTCGATGATGACACGCACGCCGCGGGCGTGGGCTTCGGCCACCAGGCGCTTGAAGTCGCTGATGGTGCCGAACTCGTCCAGGACGGAGTTGTAGTCCGAGATGTCGTAGCCGCCGTCGCGCAGGGGCGACTGGAAGAACGGCGGCAGCCAGAGGCAGTCCACCCCCAGCCACTGAAGGTAGTCCAGCCGGTCGATGAGCCCGGAGAAATCTCCGGACCCATCACCGTTGGCATCCGCGAAGGCCCTGACCAGCACCTCGTAGAACACGGCTTTCCGGTACCACAGCGGATCATGCTGAAGGCCGGGTGCATTGAGCTCGAAGGTGTTCTTGGGAGTGAAATGGCCGGAACTTTGCGGATTGAAATTCACGAATGCATTCTCCTCACGCTCAGGATGTGGGCGGGCTCCACGTGCGGATCCAGGCGCACGTAGTTGTACTCGCCCCACTCCCAGCTTTGGCCGGAGATCAGGTCGTCGACGTAGAAGCCGCCTCCCGGCGTCAGGTCCTGCGGATCCAGTTCCAGGGCTGCCAGGTCCAGGGCCACGCTGCATTCCTTGGTGACGTGCGGGTCCACGTTGACCACCACGATGATGGTGTCCTTGGACCCATCGGGAAGCGTCTTGTGCTTCGAGTAGACCACCGTGGACTCATCGGTGCTTTGGTGGACTGTCAGGTTCTGCAGGTCCAGCAGCGCCGGGTGGTCCCGCCGGATGTGGTTCAGCCGGGTGATGTACGGGGCCAGGGTGCGGCCCGACTCCGCGGCGGCATCCCAGTCCCGCGCCTTGTACTCGAACTTCTCGTTGTCGATGTACTCCTCGGCGCCCGGCCGGGCCACGTGCTCGTACAGTTCGTAGCCGGCGTAGACACCCCATAGCGGGCTGGCCGTGGAAGCGAGGACGGCCCTGACCCGGAACGCGGCGGGGCCGCCGTACTGCAGGTACTCGGTGAGGATATCCGGGGTGTTCACAAAGAAGTTGGGGCGGAAGAACGCCGGGGACTCGTGGCTGACTTCGTTGAAGTAGGCCTCGATCTCCTTCTTCGTGTTGCGCCAGGTGAAGTAGGTGTAGGACTGCTGGAAGCCGGCCCTGCCCAGTGCGTGCATCATGGCCGGCCGGGTGAAGGCTTCGGCCAGGAAGACGACGCCGGGAACTTCCTTATTCACTTCCGCAATAAGCCATTCCCAGAACCACACCGGTTTGGTGTGCGGGTTATCGACCCGGAATATCTTTACTCCGTGGCTGACCCAAAGCAGCACAATCCGGAGAATTTCGCGGGAAAGCCCTTCAGGGTCATTATCGAAATTGAGCGGATAAATGTCCTGGTACTTCTTGGGCGGATTTTCCGCATACGCAATGCTGCCGTCTACCCGCGTGGTGAACCACTCCGGGTGGGACTGCACCCACGGGTGGTCCGGCGCCGCCTGGAGGGCAAGGTCCAGGGCAACCTCAAGGCCAAGTTCATTGGCCCGCGCCACGAAGGCGTCGAAATCCTCGAAGGACCCGAGGTCGGGGTGGATGGCGTCGTGGCCGCCCTCCTTCGCACCGATGGCCCAGGGCGAACCGGGGTCGTTGGGTCCGGCCACCAGCGTGTTGTTGGGTCCCTTGCGGTGCTGCACCCCGATGGGGTGGATGGGCGGCATGTAGAGGACGTCGAATCCCATGGCAGCCACGGCGTCGAGCCGCCTGGCGGCGGTGCGGAAGTTGCCGGACGTCCAGGTGCCGGTGGTGTGGTCCTTGACGGCGCCTTCGGACCGGGGGAAGAACTCGTACCAGGCACCGCGGCCGGCGCGGTCCCGCTCCACCAGCAGGGGGAACTCTTCGGAGGCAGTGACGAGCTCGCGGATGGGCTCGCGGTCAACGATGCCGGCAATCTCCTGGCTGAACCCTGCGGCGAGCCGTTCTTCCGTGCCACGTGACTGGTCGGCCAGGACGTCTGCGGCGTGGCGGAGCGCTCCCCGGTCCGCTTCGCTGCGGAAGTCTTCCTGTGCCGCCTCGGCCAGCAGTTTGGCACCTTCGGCAAGCATGAGCTCGACGTCGATGCCGGCGTCGATCTTCACCTCCGCGTTGTGGTGCCAGGTTCCGTAGCGGTCATGCCACGCTTCGATGAGGAAGGACCAGTTGCCGGTTTCCGACGGCGTGAGGATGCCTTCCCAGCGGTCCGTGCCCATGCCGCGTTCCCCGCGGGGCGGCGTGAGCCGTACGCGCTGGCGCTCGGCTCCGCTGGGGTCCAGGAGCACGGCGCTGACGCCGAGCTGGTCATGGCCTTCGCGGAAGGCGGTGGCACCGACAACGATGCCCTCCCCCGGCACTGCCTTCGCCGGAAACCTGCCGCCCTCAACGACGGGCTGCACGGCGGTGATGGGAAAACGCCCGAACCGCAGACCCTCGGTGATACGGCGCTGGAGCATTTTGGTTGATGCGGCACTGGTTCCTGAGTTAGTCGTCACAGGCTCGACGTTAGCGAGAAATGCCGAAGATTGCTAAGGCTGCTCATCAATTTCGCCGTGCCGCCCGCCATTTTCTTCATGCCCCGGTCATTTACCCAAAAGAAACCCAATGCTGGTTCCCGGCAGGCAGGTTGTCGGTT
>NZ_JBYQFR010000028.1:0-6673 GCF_058266945.1 Arthrobacter sp. E70
TCATAGGGAGTTCGGACAAGAAGACGATATTTTCAGGAACCTTTGCCCGGTTCAGATGTTTTAAGCAGTGCTGACGAAGGTCTTCCGCCAGGACTGTCAGGTCTGCTTCGCCCCGTGGAACCACGTAGGCCTTTACTAACTGGCCAAAAACGGCGTCAGCGACCCCAACGACGGCGGCTGTGAGGACGTAGGGATGGCTGCTGATTACGTCCTCGACCTCCTTTGGAGCAATATTTAGACCACCCCGGATGATCATGTCGCCGTCCCGGCCTGAGACGTAGATATCGCCTTTGCTGTCGACATATCCGATGTCTTGGGTGTAGACCCAGCCGTCACGAATCCGTTGACTGGTTAATTCCGGTTGACCCAGGTAGCCCAGCATGGTGGATGGTCCACGCAACGTGATTTCCCCGATCTCGCCCGGAGATAGTTCGTTGCCCTCGGTATTCCTGGCAACGGCTTGGAACCCGGGGCAAATGCGGCCGGCCACCCCTTGGCTATGAGTGGAACCGGCGGGTTCAACGGCGGCGCCTGGACATTCGGTCAGGCCGTAGGTGGCAAGGACGGGTGCGCCCGAGAACTCTTCGAAGTCCTTCATTACCAGGTCGCTTACTGGCGCACCTCCGGTGTAAATGGCCCGGAGGGTCGACCGGTCGAACTGATCCTTGCCTTCAAGGTTCAGCATCATGACCAGCATTGCAGGCACCATGGCCGCAGTGGTCACACGCCATTCTTGGATGCGCTGCAACGCAATGGCTGGTTTGAACCGCTCCATAAGGCCGAGGGTGGCGCCGTTGTAGATTGCTGAGGCCGCAGTGTAGATCGCCCCGTAAATGGCGTGGAACGGCAAGCACCCGAGGACCACGTCGTCTGGGGTCAGCTTCCAGACTTGGCTGTGGACTTGATGCAGTGCAAGAACGCTGGAGTCAGTATGCAGGATCGTCTTCGGCTGGCCGGTAGTACCGGAGCTGAACAAAACCACCCGGGCGCTCCGTGCCTGCTCAAACCGGTCTTGGCGCGGGACGCCGTGCTTCAGGCTGCTTACCCAAGGCCGGACGGTGCCGTCAGCTCCGTCGTGGTCCTGGAGGAACCAGACCATGGAAGGATGAGCGGGATCCGCTTCCTCGGTGAGCTCGAGGCGCTCCGGTGTTCCTGGGCGTGTGGCGAATACCCAACCGGGCTGCGTGGCGCCCACGAAGTGATCGAATTCTGAACGAGTACATCCAGGATCAGCGATGACCGCAATTCCGTCGAGCTCGCGAACAGCCCAATAGGCCACGATCGCCTCAACGCAGGAGTCGAGCATGAGGAGAACTGGGGAACCTGATTTCACATTCAAAGCGCGAAGCTCCTCTGCGAGGGACATCACCTCCCGCTCCAGCTCCCGCCATGTCAGACGGACTCGACTGTCCAGAACCGCCAACTTGTCCGGCATAGAGCGAGCATGTTCGTGCAAGGCTTCGACAGCTTCGCTAGTAGTGTCGCTCGGGGAAAACTCGGCAATGACACGCTGCACATCTTGGTTCAAAGTGGGTGCCCTTCAATAATATTCGGCCGCCTGCGCCAGCTCCTTATGGGCCAGCCGCAGGTGTGTGACGCCTGGCCTGACGCGTTCTGATCTCGCGGCGCAACTTTCCCCATCAGTCTCCGGGAGCTGTGGGCGCCCTCGCAAGGCGTCAATTCAGCATGTAGGCCATACACCAAGCACATGGCCACATACGGCCGGACGGCACGCATGAGGCAAAGCGCCGCGGCCTGCCCTACGTTGGCTACTGGCTGGCCTTATTACGCGGGATGGGAGCAACCGGGCGATGCTTTGGCGAAGGCATCCATCATGAGACGTAGACGTCAGCGCCTCGGTGGGATATCGATCCAGATATTCAGTCGCCGTGTCGGCCACATTCTCCATTCGATGCGGCACCGTACTGGGGAACCAGATGGAATCTCCCGGCTCCAGAAAGTGGACTTCGTCGCCAACTATCACCTTCAGACGCCCCGACAACTCGATTCCCCACTCCTCGCCCTCGTGCGTGAACGGTTCATCCCCGAACCATCCGCCCACTTCATAGCGAGCATAAATGGCATCGATAGACCGAATGTCCGTCGGAGAAGCAAGCTCAAAGCGTGTCCCAGAAGCAGGGCGGGTGTCCGATGCGGGGTCGGCAACCGAGCGATGCTTAAGGCATCCATCATGAGACGTCAGCGCCTCGGTGGGATATCGATCCAGATATATTCAGTCGCCGTGTCGGCTACATTCTCCATTCGATGCGGCACCGTACTGGGGAACCAGATGGAATCTCCCGGCTCCAGAAAGTGGACTTCGTCGCCAACTATCACCTTCAGACGCCCCGATAACACGATTCCCCACTCCTCGCCCTCGTGCGTGAACGGTTCATCCCCGAACCATCCGCCCACTTCATAGCGAGCATAAATGGCATCGATAGACCGAAGGTCCGTCGGAGAAGCAAGCTCAAAGCGTGTCCCAGAAGCAGGGCGGGTGTCCGACGCGGGGTCGGCCATGCCTCCAAATGGAACACGTTCCGCCGCTCTTACAACCCGGCCGCTGGGCTGGGCTTGAGGCGAAAAAAAGTACGTAATCGTCGTTCCCATCGCGCCGGCCAAACGATTCAGCGTCGAGATTGATGGTTCGACCTTTCCTTTCTCGATGTCAGAAACGAGTGACGCCGAGACCCCCGCCTTCGTGGCGAGTCCTCTGATGCTGTACCGATGCTGGGTCCGGAGTTCATGGAGGCGCTCCCCAAGCGTGTTCTCGTTTTCCGTGATGCTCTCCATTGCGCCTCCAGCCGATTCCTGGTCCGTGTACGTATGCAAGGGCGTACGAACACTAGATGTCCGTTGCTAGCGTACACAAACGCCGGTTTAGCCGATAGGGCCTTGGCCTCGCACCTCCTGAAGCGGAATGATCAGCTGAGGGAATGAGACGCACCGAAGGAGCAGAAGTCCGGCCATGTTCGGTGTGACCGATCAAATGGGCTATAAAAGCTATTGACTGTACGCTATAAGCAGTCATAGACTGCGCTCATGGTGCAGAACTCAGGAAAGCTGCGCGTTCGACATACCGAACGCTTGGAGCTTCCTGACTGGCGTGCCTTTGAAGTTTTGATCCAACGGCACCTTTGCTTAGCGAAATCAGGGGCCGTGCATCCGCTGTCTGCTGCGGGGCATGAAAGCCCACAATCGGCCAGGGTATTGCCTCCCCCGCAACACATGGCGTTGCAAAATTCACGACCCAGCGCGGTCAGCCATCTGAAGGGGAGCTAGCCATGTACGTCAAGGTGCCCGATTTACACGACCTGCACCTTCTTGTCGCCGTAGCGGCGACTGGGAGCATCGGTCAGGCAGCGTCAGAACTCAGGCTTACTCAGCCAAGCGCCAGCCGGAGGCTCGCAAGTCTTGAACGGTCGCTGCGAATCCAGCTTCTCCACCGGGACACTCGTGGTTCAACACTGACGCCAAGTGGGCGGGTCGTTGTCGATTGGGCGGAAAAGCTACTTCGGGCGACAGAGCAATTCACCAACTCAGTTGATGCCCTTGGACAAGAACGAAACTCACTGCTTCATGCCGCTGTAAGCATGACTATTGCGGAACACTATGCGCCCACATGGCTGGCCAGGATGCGCAAAGAGGCGCCGGAAATGAGAGTCACTCTATCCATGGCAAACTCGTGTGAAGTCATGGCCATGGTGGAATCAGGGCGGGTAGACCTCGGGCTCGTGGAGTGTCCTCAGATAAGTCCTTCTCTCAAAAGCCGCGCCATAGGAATTGATGAACTGACTGTCGCTGTCCTGCCGAGTCATCCCTGGGCGCGACCCAATCACAGGGTTACAGCCAAAGAACTGACATCTGAAGGCTTACTGGTTCGCGAGCATGGGTCGGGCACGCGTGAAACACTCGACCACGCCCTGTCCGCCGCCGGACTCACGGCAAACCCATCCCTCGAGCTGGCTTCCAACACCGCCCTCAAATCCGCTGCTCTCGCTGGCATGGGTCCAGTCGTCCTGCCAGTCATTGCACTGGCTCGAGAGCTCGAGAACGGGTCCCTTGTCGAAGTCGAACTGGATGATCTCGTGCTGTCCCGGGCGTTATCCCTAGTCTGGTCCAGCGCTGCAAACGTCTCCCGCGAGGCGGTGAGTCTACTACTGAGCGCCGCCCGTGGAGATCGACGCACCCACGGCCGTGTACTAAAGGGAACGCAACAACTCGCCAGTTGACCCTCTGCCCATGGTGTGCCGTCCGGGGCGCACCCACCCTTAACTCGTCGCCCTCAGTTCGGCAGGACGGCCCTTGGGTTTTTGTAAGAAAGTGGAACCATGCTCATGCACGAATCGAAAATGCCCGGATGGTTCCACCCGGTGCCCTTCTTGATCCTCGGGGCGGGGCGGGCAGTCGAAGGAGTCATCATAGAGCGCGTCATGCGCGGGGCGCATGTGCCCATAACCCTTTGACGTCTACCGCGATCAACCACCGAATGTGATTCTGAAGTTTGAAGCTTGCCCAGGGCGTGTTGTGCGGATCCCCTATTGGCTGTGGTGAGCCCTGCGTCGTCTATGCGTTGTCTTTAATAACATCGAAACTTTGCCTGAGGCACTCGTCAACTTTAGAAAGTAGGAACTTATGAGCGACGGCGACATTCGTCTTGACATCGAAGACGGCACCATTGCGGTCATCACGATGGATCGTGAAGATAAGCGAAATGCATTAACCGATGTAATGTCCGCGAAGCTATTCGAGCTGTTTCATGAACTCGACGCGCGCGACGATGTTCGCGTCATCGTTCTGACGGGTGCCGGCGACAAGGCGTTTACCTCCGGTCATGACTTGAAGCAGGCTCTCGAGGGTGACCCACATGTTCTCTTTAGCGAACCGAATATCAAGGAATTCATCGTTCCTGGTATGGTCTCAAAACCTGTCATTAGTGCCGTAAATGGAGCAGCATATGCTGGCGGGTTCTGCCTTGCGATCGCAAGTGACCTGCGCATTGCCTCACCTAATGCCAGTTTTGCTTCCCCTGGCGTAAAGCTTGGAATTGTGCCTATCGGGGGTCAGTTGTCAATGCTCCCCCACCTGTTGCCGCCGGCTATCGCAACAGAAGTGCTGATGTTGGGTGTTCCCTTGAGCGCTGAACGTGCCGAGCGTCACGGCTTCGTTAGTGAGATTGTCGAGCCGGGCCGACTCGTGGACCGAGCGTGCGAGATGGGCCGCGTGATATCGAGCATGCCGCCTGCTTCCGTGGCGTCTATAAAGAGGGTCCTGCGCACGACCCTTACTCAAAGCGTGCCTGCCGCGGACGTCATGGAGTTCTGGCGTGGAATGGTCGCAGGGACGGGGCCGGACGTAAAGGAAGGGCTGCTCGCATTCGTGGAGCGCCGACCTCCAGTCTTTTCGGCTGCTCAGTGATACGTGGTGACGTAGCTCCAGGTACCGCTTCAGAGCTGATAATAGCGACCAGGAAACCGTATGCGCGTCAACGTACCTGATCTGGATGATCTCTACTTGCTTGTCACGATCGCCAGAACGGGCAGCATAGGGCAAGCATCAACGGAGTTACGGTTGGCACAACCAAGCGCAAGTCGTCGGGTAGCGGCTCTGGAGCGGTCACTTAGGGTCAGTTTGTTGCACCGCGGGGCCCGGGGGTCAACCTTAACCCCTGCTGGGCGCGTCGTCGTAGATTGGGCATTAACGTTGCTGAGGGCAGCGGAAGACTTCCGGCATTCGGTTGATGCGTTGAGCCGGCAGCGAAATTCTTCGCTAAGAGCTGCAGCGAGCATGACGATTGCAGAACACTACGCGCCCAGCTGGCTAGCTCAGCTCCGCTACGAGTCGCCTGACACAGCCGTTTCCCTCTCTGTCGGCAACTCCTCGGATGTCATGGACCTCGTCGAGAGCGGGCAGGTCGAGGTGGGCTTGATCGAGGCACCCCAGGTACGGCCGTCGTTGCGACACCGCCAGATTGGCCTCGATCGCCTAGCGGTGGCCGTATCTCCTAGCCACCCATGGAGTACTCAGCCCTTGGTCGCAGCAGCTGACCTGGCGAAAACTCCATTGCTGCTGCGGGAACTCGGCTCAGGAACCAGGGACACCCTGGATCGGGCTATGTCGTCTGCAGGCTACCAGGTGACGCCAAGCCTCGAATTGGCGTCCAATACCGCGTTGAAGTCAGCCGCAATTGCCGGCATGGGGCCGGTTGTGCTGGCAGCCATCGCACTGGCCGATGACTTCGATAGTGGAGCACTGGTGGAGGTCAGGGTGTCCGACCTAACGCTGAGCCGCCCTCTCACGATCGTTTGGACCGAAGGCACAAGTCTGGCCCAGGAGGCCGTGGGCTTGTTCCTCAAGGCGGCGCGCAATGATCGCCGTACCCGCCCACCTGCCCAAAGCAACTCCGACAGCTAAGCGTTGTCCCTGATTTGGAAGAGGCGCCGCTGGCTTTGGTGCGCGCGCGGGGCGCTTCAGCCATGCGCATTGCGCATGGCCCACATGTCTAACTGCCGCCTTGTGAGCAGGCCCACAGGACGCGGAGACTGGTAGGCAGAGGTGCGATGCGAAATTGAAGCGTCCAGCCGGCGTCATCTTTTTCTGCGCACCCCCAAGGAGCCGGCGCTGCTCGTTGAACGATGACGGCTTCCCCATTTTGGAAACTGGCTGTTGGGAC
>NZ_JBYQFR010000029.1:0-5136 GCF_058266945.1 Arthrobacter sp. E70
GGCCGCCGTGGCGCCAGTGGGACTTACCTTTGAAGGGCTCGAGCCGGGCGGCAAGCCCCTGGTCCGGGTGGGAAACCTGCGACACAGCGCTGATCTGGGAGACCTGGTCTTCCGCTGGCGCCTTGAAGATAACGGCGAACCAGTCGCCTCCGGTGAGCTCACCGTCGATGGGCTCGACGGCGGTCCTCTCGCCCCTGGCGCTTCGGCCTCAGTGCCCCTCCCAGTGTCCGCGGAAGGATGCACAGGAGAGGTATGGGTGACCGTCGAGGCCGTCCTCGCGCAGGATGCCGGGTGGGCGCCTTCCGGGCACGAAGTCGCCTCGGCGCAGGGCCGCCTCGCGTTATCCGCGACGCGCCCGCTGCCGTTCGCTGCCGGGCTCCCGGGCCGAGCTTGGCGGCAAGGGGAAAGCGCTGGGCTCCTGGAGCTCGGACCGGCAGTCTTCGATCAAGGGCGACTCGTTACACTCGCGGGCCTCCCTGTCGATGGGCCCCGCCTTGAACTGTTCCGGGCTCCCACGGACAATGACCGCGGCGAATCCCGGGGTGGATACATCGACACCGACCCCTGGGCACCAGACGCAGACGGAATCCCCGGCGTAGGAGCTCCCGGGCCTTCGTCGGCAGCACGCTGGTACAAAGCCGGACTGGACCGGCTGCACGGGCGCGTTGAGGCAGTCGAAGTGCTCGATGAACGGGCCCTCCGTGTGCGCACCCGGTACGCCGCGGCGGACCAGGTCCGCACCGTCACCGTCGAGGAGCAATGGATCCTCGATTCCGAAGGTCTGTGGCTGCGGGTGGACATTCTTCCGTCCTCCGATTGGGGCGGCGTGTGGCCCCGCGTCGGGGTCCGGTTCGGGCTACCCACCCACGTGGACGCAGCGTCATGGTTCGGGCTGGGCCCACACGAGTCCTACCCGGACAGCCTCGAAGCTGCGCATGTAGGAGGGTACGCCGCCGGGATCGATCAGCTCGCCGTGCCATACGCGGGGCCGCAGGAGACCGGTCACCGCGGGGGCCTTCGTTCGCTCAGCCTGCTCCGGGGCTCAGAACCGTGGGTACGGTTCGACGCGTTCCCGGATGCACGGGGCCGCCTGCCGGGCTTCACCTTGAGCCGCTACACGGCCCAGGAGCTGGCCGCAGCTGGACACCCGCACGAGCTGCCTCTTGCCACGCGCTCATGGCTATACCTCGATGCGGCTCAGCACGGGCTCGGCACCCGCTCGTGTGGCCCGGATGTTTGGCCCGAGTCAGCGTTGGCGCCGGAGGCACGAACGCTCACTTTCCGCCTGGGGGCCCCCAAATGACCAGCCTCGTAATGCCCAGGACGAGCACCGATACCGTCCCGATCTCGGGTCGACAGACCACGCTGCGCTACGGCCCCTACACCGCCGAAGTAGCCAGCGTAGGTGCAACGTTGCGCTCCTTGCGCCACAACGGCAGAGACCTGATTCTCCCCTTTTCGGAACATCAGGTCCGCCCCGCCTACCGAGGTGCAGTCTTGGCCCCCTGGCCCAACAGGGTGATCGCAGGTCGGTATGAATTCGAAGGCGTGGAATACCAGCTCGGTATCAACGAACCGAGCCGGGGCCATGCGCTCCATGGGTTACTGGCCTGGCAAGACTGGTGCCGCGTGGAATCCGACGAGTCCTCGGCAATTCTGTCCACCGTCATTCAAGCGCGGAGCGGTTACCCCTTCCGTTTGGACGTACAGGTGTCCTACCAGCTGGATCTTTCCGGGCTGCACACCACGGTTACAGCCACCAACACCGGCCCCGGCTCAGCACCTTACGGGGCGGTCGGACACCCGTACCTGATCGCCGGCGAGGGCCGGGTTGACGACTGGATTCTCGAGCTGCCCGCAAGGAAAGTGCAGCAAGTCACGGCAGACCTTCTGGTACCAACGGGAGTAAGCGACGTTTCCGATGATCGACGCTACGACTTTGTGTCCCCCCGACCTATCGGTTCCACAACACTAGACCATGCCTTTACCGACGTTGTACGTGACGATGAGGGCTACTCAACTGCACGCCTGACGACATGGGACGGGTCGGGAACTTCGATGACATGGGGCCGGGACTGTCCCTGGGTTCAGATACACACAGCCGACCTTCCGGATGTGGAATCCAGCAGAGCCGGCCTGGCGGTAGAACCAATGACCTGTCCGCCTAATGCCTTCAACACCAGGACAGACCTCATAGTCCTCCTCCCGGGGCAAAGTCATACCGCGAGCTGGAACATCGAAGCGATACCTGCAAACCCAACCCACACTCGCTCATGAAAATCTTGGTTACAGGCGGCACAGGTTATATCGGTTCCCACACTGTTTTGTCCCTGCAGGAAGCCGGTCACGACGTGGTCGTCATCGACAACCTGGTCAACTCCAGCGAGGAGTCACTGCGTCGCGTGGCTGAACTCAGCGGCAAGACCGCGGAGTTCCACCATGTTGACCTGGTCGACGAAGCCGCCGTCGAGGATGTCTTCGCCGGCGCCGGCATCGATGCGGTCATCCATTTTGCCGGGCTCAAAGCCGTGGGCGAGTCGGTGCAGGAGCCGCTGAAGTACTACTACAACAACCTGGTGAGCACGTTGAACCTGATCCGCGCCATGGACCGGCATGACGTCCGCTCCATCGTGTTCAGCTCCTCTGCCACCGTCTACGGCGAACACAACGCCATCCCCTACGTGGAAACGATGGAGATTGGCGCCAACAACCCCTATGGACGCACCAAGGAACAGATCGAGGACATCCTCTCCGACCTCGGAGCCGCCCACTCCCGCTGGCACATCGCACTGCTGCGCTACTTCAACCCGGTGGGCGCACACCCCTCCGGACGGATTGGCGAGGACCCGCAGGGTATCCCCAACAACCTGGTCCCGTTCATCGCCCAGGTGGCCGTGGGCCGCCGAGAGAAGCTCAGGGTCTTCGGTGGCGACTACGACACCCCCGACGGCACCTGCCTGCGCGACTACATCCACGTGGTGGACCTCGCCGAAGGACACGTCGCGGCGCTGAACTACATCGCCGGAAGCACCGGCGTCTTCCGCTGGAACCTCGGCTCCGGCAAGGGCTCTTCCGTCCTGGAGGTCCTGCGCTCGTTCGAAAAGGCGGTGGGTAGGCCCATCCCCTACGAGATCACCGGCCGCCGCGCGGGAGACCTGCCCGCGTTCTGGGCCGACTCCAGCTCCGCTCTGGCTGACCTGAGCTGGTCCACCACCAAGACCGTGGACCAGATGTGTGAAGACCACTGGCGCTGGCAGGAAAACAACCCCCAAGGCTATATATCCCGCCGAAAATGAACTGTAGGAGCAGTGGATAAATGCAGCCAGAGAACTCCACCTGCACGGACTTCCACGAGCACGAACGCACCCAACACGATTCCATCACCGTTCATGTGCACACACGAACCCGTTTGGATGCAGCCGTCGAGGCCGCCGTCCAAGAACTCGCTGTTTGCGCGAGATATCGGAGGCAGGGAATTCTGGTGACCCGGACGGCTCCGGGGACTGTCATCGTAAGCCTCGACCCCGATGTTCCCTGCGGCATGAGCTACGAACAAACTACCTGGTAATACGAGAAGGCGATAAGTCGAATCAGCCTTATGGCTGTATCGCCTTTTCTGATGAGCCCCCTTCCAACACGGCAACTCTAGGAATTACGCATGAAAATTGGAATCTTCACCAGCGGTGGCGACTGCCCCGGATTGAACGCGGTCATCCGCGGCGCCGTGCTGAAAGGCATCGCCATCCACGGCCACGAGTTCGTCGGCTTCCTCGACGGATGGCGCGGCGTGGTGGAGGGCGACATCATCGACATCCCCCGCACCATGGTCCGCGGCATCGCCAAGCAGGGCGGCACCATCCTGGGCACCTCGCGCACCAACCCGTTCGAAAATGGCGGTGGCCCCGAGGTCATCAAGGCCCACATGGACCGCCTGGGCATCGACGCGATGATCGCGATCGGCGGTGAAGGTACCCTGGCCGCGGCCAAGCGCCTCACTGACGTCGGTCTGAAAATCGTCGGTGTTCCGAAGACCGTGGATAACGACCTCGACGCCACTGACTACACCTTTGGTTTCGACACCGCCGTGCAGATCGCCACGGAAGCCATCGACCGGCTGCGGACCACCGGCGAGTCCCACCACCGGTGCATGATCGCCGAAGTGATGGGCCGCCACGTGGGCTGGATCGCGCTGCACGCCGGAATGGCCACCGGCGCCCACGCCATCCTCATCCCCGAACAAAAAGTCAGCATCAACCAGATCACCCAATGGGTAAAGGAAGCCCACCACCGTGGCCGCGCACCCCTGGTGGTCGTCGCAGAAGGCTTCATTCCCGAACATATGGACGGGGCTTATTCCGAGCGTGGCCTGGACACCTTCGGCCGTCCCCGCCTGGGCGGCATCGCCGAGCAGCTCGCACCTGAGCTGGAAGCCCGGACTGGCATTGAAACCCGCGCCACCATCCTGGGCCATATCCAGCGCGGCGGCGTCCCCTCCGCCTTCGACCGGGTTCTGGCCACCCGCCTCGGGATGGCGGCCATCGACTCCGTCGTTGAAGGCTACTGGGGCACCATGGTGACCCTAAAGGGAACGGACATCCAGCACGTCAACTTCCATGAAGCTCTGGGTCAGCTCAAGACCGTCCCGCAGAAGCGTTACGACGAAGCGGCCGTCCTGTTCGGCTAACACTCAAAAAACAAACATTATTCGCGAACGCTATGCTCCCCGTCACAAAGCTGCTCAGCGTCTGCTGCAATGAAGCTCGAGGACGACATGCAAACAAGCACGACGCCGAATCAAGACCAAACAAACACCCACTCTTTCGCACCGTGGCAGCCTGTTGACGACTGGACTGTGCTGACCAACCAGGACGTCGAAGTTCACACTCACGGCAGCGTGACCGACCGCGGGCGGGTCGAAGCTGTCATGGCCGACGGATCTCTACTGTGGCTGATGCAGGACGGAGCCCACAGCCGGCGCGTTGTAGAACAACAACCAGGAACGTACATTCGTCGTATCTGAAACTGACAGCGATCGTGTCGCGGGGACCAGATGTGCACTCAAGCTTCAACGGCCAACGGCTCGCACCTCATGGTCCAGATGGTGTAGCTCAAGGGCGCCTCATCATTGAAGCACAC